>DRKE01000434.1 GCA_011051925.1 Deltaproteobacteria bacterium | reverse complement strand
GGAAGAGGCCGTGTCCGTCCGGATGGGACTCGATCGTCTGGCCGACCATGCGAAGGCGGGGGCGGAGATCATCGCCTCGACCGACGTGTCCTGCCTGCTCCATCTCGACGGACTGGCGAGAAAGCAGGAGGTGCCGGTCGAGACGATGCACGTCGCCGAGATCCTGGCCGCGGCACTCCGGACGGATGACGGTCCGGCCTCGGGCGCCTCCCCGACGAAAGGACGGATCGATGGGGCATGTTGAGCGGGCCGCGCGCTTCGTCGCCGATCCCGAACGCACGCGCTGGCACGACGAAGCGCTCTGGCACGTGCGAACCCGACGTGACGCCGCCGCGCGTCTGGTTCCCGACTGGGAGGACCTTCGTGAGCAGGCCGCTGCCATCAAACGTCATGCGCTCGGTCGCCTGCCCGAACTCTGGCAGGCGTTCGAGACCAACGCGAGCCGCGCGGGCACCATCGTGCACTGGGCACGGGACGCTCGGGAACACAACGAGATCGTGTACCGGCTCCTGCAGGAGCGCGGGATCCGCCGGGTCGTGAAGAGCAAGTCGATGTTGACGGAGGAATGCGGGCTCAATCCCCATCTCGGGAAACGGGGGATCGAGATCGTCGACACGGATCTCGGCGAACGCATCGTCCAGCTCCGACGCGAAGCACCGAGCCATATCGTGATGCCCGCCATCCACCTCCGCCGCCGGGAGATCGGCGAACTCTTCGAGCGGGAAATGGGCGGCCCGAAGGGCATCGACGATCCTGAAGCCTTGACCGCCCTCGCCCGTCGCGACCTCCGCGCGCGTTTCCTCGCCGCCGAGGCCGGGCTGACCGGCGTGAATTTCGCCGTTGCGGAGACCGGAGGATTCGTCGTCGTGACCAACGAGGGCAATGCCGACCTCGGCACTGCCCTGCCCGATCTCCACATCGCGAGCGTCGGGCTCGAGAAGATCCTTCCGAAGCAGGGCGACCTCGCACCCTTCCTCAGGCTGCTGGCCCGATCCGCCACGGGCCAGGCCATGACCGCCTACACTTCCCATTTTCGCGGCCCGCGGCCGCCGTCGCCTGCTGCTCCGCCGGACCGGCCGGGATCCGATGGCCGGCGTGATCCGGAACTCCATATCGTCATCGTCGACAATGGACGCAGCCGCCTGCTCGGCACCCCCGCCTTTCGCGAAGCCCTGGCCTGCATCCGCTGCGGCGCCTGCCTCAATACCTGTCCCGTCTATCGCCGCAGTGGTGGACACAGCTACGAAGCGACGATTCCCGGCCCGATCGGCTCGGTCCTCGAGACCGCGCGCGATTCCAGGACCCACGCGGAACTCCCCTTCGCATGCAGTCTCTGCGGATCCTGTAGCGAGGTCTGCCCGGTTCGCATTCCGCTCCACCGACAGCTCCTGGCGTTTCGCGAGTCGATCTCGAGCGACGACCCCCATCGCCGACTTCGTCGCTGGGGATTGGACCTCCTGGGACGGGTCATGCTGCGACCCGCGCATTACGAGCGACTCGGGCGCTGGGGGCGAGCGTTCGCCCGCAGACTTCCCGGGACCTGGCTCGAAGGACTCCTCGGCCCCTGGACCCGGCACCGCAGCCTGCCGACCCTGCCGAGCAGGAGTTTCCGCGAACTCCATCGAGAACGCGTGAAAGCGCGCGCCGCCCGGGAGGACGGCCGATGAATCGGGCTCGCGACGACATCCTCGCCCGCCTCGACGCCGCCCGAACGCCCCGGGTCGAGCCCCCCCGCCCCCCGACCGCACCGCCCGGGATGGACGACCCTCCGGCATTCCTGCGCGCGCGTCTCGAAGAAGCCGGCGGGCGCCTCCAGATGGCGGCGGCGCGGAACTGGCCCGACGAGATCGAATGGCCCCTCGACCGGACCGCCGTGCGCCATCTCCATTCCGCGCTGCCCATCGTCCCCTCTCGCGGCCTCGGACTCGACGCGACCACGGACCGGGAACTCGACGGTCTGGAGATCTGCATCCTCCGGGCCGAGTTCGCCGTGGCCGAGAGCGGAGCCGTCTGGCAGGTCCCCTCGAGTCCCCGCGAACGGGTCGCGGCGCTGCTCGCCGAACACCTCATCGTCGTCGTCGACGCCACGGAGATCGTCGCGACGCTGCATCATGCCTATCAAAGGATCGATCCCGCACGATCCGCCTTCGGTTGGTTCCTCTGCGGCCCTTCGAAGACCGCCGACATCGAACAATCCCTCGTGCTCGGGGCACATGGCCCGCGCACATTGGATCTGATCGTCACGAACGCATGATCGGAGGGCAGCCGCATCGAAGCCGGAACCGGCCCGGCGATTCCCGGCCGCCACGCCATCGCGTCCTCCTCCGTGCAGCGGACACGCAACGCAGAGGCATCCCGGGAGCGAGTCGACGAAGGTCCCTGCAACGCGCTACACAGGCGCTTCGACCGACGTAGAGAGCGTCGTTGGCAGGTCTGGAAATCGAGCATTCGCTCCAACGACATCGGATAGACAACGGGCATCATGGACCTCCGCTTCGCTCTGCTCCTCATCTGCTTCTTCGTCTCCGGTTTCTCGGCCCTCCTCTACCAGACGGCCTGGACCCGGGAGTTCGCCTTCCTGTTCGGAACGTCCGAACTCGCGGTCGTGGCCGTCCTCGCCGCCTACATGGGCGGGCTCGCCCTCGGTGCGGCCGCCGCTGCTCGTTTCGTCCGACGCCTCGCCCGTCCCGTCCTCGCCTATGGCGTTCTCGAGCTCGGGATCGCGATCGGCGCGCTGCTCGTCCCCTTCCTGATCCGCGGCGTCCAAGCCATCTATCTCGCCGTGATGGGCGGGCTCGACGCCCCACCCGAGACGATGTCGCTCACGACGGCGCTCTTCCATCTCGTCGGCGCCTTCGTCGTGCTCGTTCCCTGCACGGCGCTGATGGGCGCGACGTTGCCGCTGCTCGCACGTTATGCGGTCTCCGAGGACGTCCAGGTCGGGCCCCGGATCGGCATCCTCTATGCCGTGAACACCTTCGGCGCGATCGTCGGAACCCTGGTGGCCGCGTTCGCGCTGTTGCCGGCCCTCGGCCTGCGACAGACGGTTCACGTGGGTGTGGCGGGGAACGCGTTGATCTTCCTGGCCGCAGCCGCCCTCGCGCGCGGAATCGGCGGCGTCGCCCCCTCGACGGACGCGCGGGATGCGACCTCGAGTCGGCATTTCCATTGGATCCTGCCCGCCATGACCCTTTCGGGGGCGGTTTCCTTCGTCTACGAGGTTCTCTGGACCCGCCTGCTCGGTCAGGTCCTGGGCGGCAGCACGGCTGCCTTCGCGTCGATGCTCTCGAGCTTCCTGCTCGGGATCGCCCTGGGCAGCGCCGTCGCGTCCCGCTTCGCGAAGACGCGGAAGAGCGCGGCCCTCGGCTTCGCCCTGGCCCAGCTGGGAACCGGCCTGCTCGCGTGGCTCGCCTTCCGCGAAGCCAACCTGCTACCGAGCCTGGCCCATTGGGTCGGTGCGTCGCCCTCCTCCCCCGCTCCCGGTGCGGCGGCCGCCGGCGTCGTGCTCCTTCCCGTGACGCTCTGCATCGGGGCGACCTTCCCTTTCGGCGTGCGGTTGCTCGCGCGCAATGCCGAGGAGGCGGCCTCGGATAGCGGTCGTGTCTATGCCTGGAACACGGTCGGCTCGATCATCGGCGCGATCCTCGCCGGTTTCTTCCTGCTTCCGATGCTCGGCCTCGAGGGCACGGCCATGGTCGGCGTGATCACGAGTCTTTCCCTCGCCCTCGCCACCGCCTGGTTCAGCCTTCCTCGCCGAAAGATCGTGGCCGGCCTCGCCCTCGTGAGCCTCGCCGCCGTCAGTGTCGCGTGGCTGCCCACACCGACCGATCTCCTGCTGCATTCGGCCATCAGCGGCACGCGGACGCCGGGACACCTCTTCTACCTGGGCGTCGGCAGATCGGCCACGGTCACGGTCGTCGAGAACCGCCGCGGCTGGCGCCTGCTCACCAATGGTCTTCCCGAATCCGGTGTCGACCGCATCCAGGTCCCGGACCGCCGCTTCAAGGAGACCGCCTGGCTCTCCCTGCTTCCGACGGCGGCCCGCCCCGAGACCGATTCGATGTTGATCATCGGACTCGGCGGGGCCCAGACCCTCGAATCGACCGCCTCGTCCGTCTCGTCGATCGACGTCATCGAACTCGAACACGAGGTCGTCGTCGCCAACCAGCGGATCCCCCGCCCGAAGGATCCCCTGGCCGATCCGCGCGTCTCCCTCCGCCTGGGAGACGCACGCGGCGCGATGATGCTCACGGACAAGAAATACGACGCGATCGTCTCGCAGCCCTCCCATCCCTGGACCTCGGGTGCGTCGCATCTCTACACGCGGGAATTCTTCGAACTCGCGCATTCGAAACTCGTTCCCGGCGGCATCTTCGTCCAGTGGATCGGCGGTGCCTTCGTCGACGTCGACCTCTTCGGCAGCCTGATGGCCTCGATGTCGAAGGCCTTCCGCTACGTGCACGTCTACCGACCGGTTCCGACCGCCCTCGTCTTCATGGCCTCGGACGAACCGATCGACCTCGCCGAATCGGCGCCCCGGGCGCTCGCGGCGACACCCGCGGATTTCGGCCTCTACGGGATCCATCGGGTCGAGGATTTCTATGCCAGTTGGGCACTCGACACCCGTGGCGTCCATGCGCTCGCGAAGGACCGGCCCGAAAATACCGACGATCACAACCGGCTCGCGACGACGCGTCTGCCTCCGGCCCTGGCGAGCGTGAATCGCAATCAATTCGAACAGAGTCTCCTGGCGGTCGACCTGCTCGATGCGGACCGATTGGCGGGGGTCGACCCCGTAGCCGTGGTGCGACGCATGGGTTGGATCGGAACCTGGCAGCGTGCCCGGCAACTCGCCGCGAAGCTGCCCGGCGCCGTGGGCCTCTCGGCGCAGGGATGGCTCGCCTACGACAGCGGCCGCTTCAATCGCGCGAAGATGCTCTTCGAGAAGGCCCTCGAGATCGACCCGGCGGAGAAGTCCGCACGTCGGGGACTCATCGCCTCTTCACCTCCCGGCGAAGCCCCCGATCTCGAAGGACTCGGCGAGGCAGATCGGGCGGTGGCCCTGGCGGAGGCCCGGATCCGGAAGGGCGATTGGGAGGGGGTCCGCGCACTCGAAGAAGACCTCGCTCGGATGGCCCCCGGAGCGCTTCTTTTCGGCAATGCAGCCGCCGCCCGCGCCCGCTGGCGGATCGCGATCGGTGACGCCCGGGACGCGCGCGAAGCCATCCGGATCATCGACGAACTCCTGACGCGCCAGCGTATCCCGAGACACTATCTGCTACGCGCGACGGCCGGCGCGAGAATGGGGGACGAGAAGATCGCCTGGGCCGCGCTCGACGAGGTCGCAAGCTGGAATCGGCTGCCCCAGGCGACACGAAAGAACGCATTGGCCCTCGCACGAAGTCTCGGAAAGTCCCCGGAGAGCAATGAGATCGTCCAGCGATTGATCCGGGGGCCACGAAACCCGGCACGCTGAACACCCGCCCAGGGCATCGGAATCGGGGCCCTGGAGCCCCGTATGGGCTCCTCTGAGTCCGGAAAACGGGCGCGCGACGATCGTTTTTCGGGTAAGCTGGAAGCCATGAAGAT
>DRKE01000433.1 GCA_011051925.1 Deltaproteobacteria bacterium | reverse complement strand
CCGCCGGTCTCAAGACATCCCCCCCGTCCGGTCGATCCACGGGCTGGATCGGCTCCGGGGAGGATCATGTTCCGATTTCGCGCGATCCAATGGATCGTCCTCTCGAGCGTCTTCGTATTCGAGGCACGGGTCGCCTTCGCGCGGGCCGGCGGAGGGGGCGGCTACTCGTCGGGCAGCAGCCGTTCGTCGAGCTCTTCCGCGTCGTCGTCGAGCTATTCCAGCGCCCAGGGGAGTGGCGAAGCCGGTCTCATCGACCTGGTCGTCTTCGTGCTCGTGGCTGGCCTGATCCTGCTGTTGCGCCGCCACGGCAGGCGTCTGATGGCCGAACGGGCCAGAACGCGGTCGGCTCGGCAGCTTGCCCTGATCTCGCGGATCCAGGAACGGGACCCGGATTTCGATCTCGAGACCTTCGAGCAGAGGATCTCGCGGGCGTTCCTGCGGATCCAGGAAGGCTGGTCGAAACAGGACCTGAGCGACGTGCGGGGTTTCATGTCGGACGGGTTGTACGAACGCTTCTCGATCCAGCTGCGCGAGCAGAAGGAGGCGGGCTACTTCAATCGGATGTCCGACGTCCGGGTCCTCGGCCATGAAGTCGTCGCGGTGCATCCCCGGGCGCATTTCGACGTCGTCTCCGTTCGGATCACGGCGGCCGCGACGGATGTCCGCGTCGACGTGGAATCCGGTCGTGAGATCGACGGTACGCGACGTGCGGAGACCTTCGCCGAGATCTGGCGTTTTCTACGGGGTCGCGAGGCCGCGACAAAGGCGGCAGCGGGTCTGTTCGAAGGCCAGTGTCCGAACTGTGCGGCGCCGATCGATCCCAGGCGGGGCTGGGCTTGCAGGAGTTGTGGCAGCCAGCTCGAAGGCGCGCCTCCGGACTGGGTGCTCGTCGGGATCACCCAGGTGAGCGAGTGGTCACAGCCGGAGTCGGACGAGCCGGATTGGCTGAAGGCCGCCGTCGGACGGGATCCCGGACTGACGGTCGAGCAGCTCGAGGACCGCGCGTCGGTGCTCTTCTGGCGCCTGATGGATTCGGAGCGGACGGGCCGCCTGGACGAGCTGGCCCATCTCTGCCGGGGTGTCTTTCTCGAACGTCAGGAGCAAAGAATGGCCGTGCGTGCGACGCGGACGACCGTCGTGATGAGGGATTGTGCGATCGGCTCCGTGCGGCTTCGAGGCATCCTGCCCGGAGACCAATGGGACCTCGCACTCGTCGAGATCCGCTGGTCGGGCGATGTTCTCGAGGTCCGATCCGGAGAAGCTGCGCGCGAGACCGGGGGGCGGATCCTGAGACGAAGTCTGTTGGTGATGGCCCGCCGCGCGGGCGTGCAGAGTGACCTGGGGCGGGCGATCGTGTCGGCGCATTGCGTGCGCTGTGGGGCGCCGGACGAGGGGCCACTCGAGGGGCGTTGCGGATTCTGCGGGGAAGCGCTCGACGACGGTCGGGATTGGTTGATCGAGCGATTCCTCGAGCTGGAAAGCGCCGAGGCTTCCCAGCTCTGCGCCGAAGTCGTCCAGGCCCGGTTCGCTGCTGCCTACGGAGAAGCCCCCGGTCCGGTGGACGAACCCGGCCTGTCGGCGGCCCGCCCGGGCGGAGAAGAACTCCTCGGATGGTGTCTTGCGCTCGCCTACTGTGACGGAAGGATCGATCGTCGCGAGCTCGAAGAGCTCGAGCGGCTGGGCGATCGGCTGGGCGTTCCGGCCGATCGGGCGCGCCGCCTGCGCCAGGCGGCCCAGTTCGGGCGACTCGAGGTCGAGGCACCCCGGAATCCTGCGGAAGCACGCGAGTGGATCGAAGCGCTCACGACCCTCGCTGCAGTCGACGGTCCGCTCGGAGAGCGGGAGCTCGCCACGATCGCTGATCTGGCCGGCCGGGTCGGGATCGAGGTCCCGGGCTGACACCCCGACGAAGGCACCATGGCCGCGCCTCGCCGATCCACGAACCCGTGGGTTCGTCGCCGAGGGGGGCTATCCTCCGGGTCTCCGGATCCTCCGATCCCGAAAGTTCCATCGCCTTGTCCCTTCTGCCTGCCGAGCCGGTCCCGCCCCGCATCTTCTTCGAGGATACGGTGCCTGCGATCTTCGCCGGTTTCGAGTTCAACGAGGCGGAACGGGCCCTCGATCTCCGCCTCGGCATCGTGTTGCTTCCCGGGAGAGGGGACGATGAGGGGGGGGCGTGGACCCTTCATTTCGTCGAGGGGGAACTCGGCATCGTCGAAGGGCGTTCGGAAGACTGCGAGCTGACCGTCATCCAGAGCGTGGCCGACTGGCGTGCCGTCCTCTGGGAGGGCCGGCCGGCGCTGGTGGCGGAAATCGTGGACCGGGTGGCCGAGTCCGGACCGGAAGCCCTGCGCTCGGAACCGGGATTCCTGTCCCTGCGCAATCCAGAGGCGTTGAAGGGGCTTTCGGAAATCCGCGGCCTGGTCGAGGTCCTCGTCGAGGCCGGCCCGGGTGACGGGGCCGGTCGGGGTCGGGAAGACGGGGCCGATCGGGACTGGCGTCTCGGGATCCTGGTCGGACCCGGGCCGATTCCGGCGGCGCCCCAGGCTTCGATCCGGCTCGGCGCGGAGCAGGCGGAAGCGATCCGGCGGGGGGCATTGCATCCACTGGAGGCGCTGATCACCGGGCAGCTCCGGCTCGAGGGCGATCTCGGGTTGATCCTCCAGCTCCAGGCGGTGGCCATGACGGCCAGCATGCCTCCGTCGCCGATCCCGCCCTCCTCTTGATCCGACGAGCGATCGGATCCCGATCGCTTCGGAACGCCGTCGGTCGTACCGGCCCCGCGCTTCTAGCAATCCCCGCGATTGTCGGCTACAACATGCCGCCCAGAACTGTTGCGGGCCGGTAGTTCAATTGGTTAGAGCACTGGCCTGTCACGCCAGAAGTTGCGGGTTCGAGTCCCGTCCGGCCCGCCAGTCTGAGTCCCCCCGAACGCCATCCCGCGATCCCGATCGTTTCGACTCCGGTTCCGCCGCCGCGCGGCCCACGTGAAGCTGCGCGAGGGCGAAGACGCGCGGGATCCCATCGCCTCAGCGGCGTCCGTCGGCCGGGCATCGCGCAGCGTCGCGATCGGACGAGATACGGCCCTGCCGAAGCCGATGCTTCTGGACCTTGCCCAGTGCGTTGCGCGGGAGTTCGTCGACCCGGTAGACGACCCGGGGATGTTTGAAGGACGCCAACCGATCTCGCAGGAATCGGCGCAGCGT
>DRKE01000432.1 GCA_011051925.1 Deltaproteobacteria bacterium | reverse complement strand
TCCGCGAGTTCAACAAGGAGAACGACACCCTCGAGGTCTCCTTCGCGGCCGTTCCCGGAAGCGGGAACTTCAAGCTGCGACCGGAGGCGACGGACAGCAACTACGCCAATTTCGGACTCGGCATCGCGGCCACCCTGGGTCAGGGATTCTCCGAGTTCCTCGACTACGACGTCGTGGCCGCACACGACAACGTGACGATCCACCAGCTGACGGCCGGCATCCGCCTCGAGTTCTAGCGGGAAGAGGGCGCGGGCGTGTCCATCCTCGGGGATCCACCTCCCGCGAAGCGGGGCCGCGCCCGCTCGCGATCGCGGATCCTCACGGCCGTCGTGCTCGGCTCCTGGATCGGATGCTCGTTCGTGCCCGGCCCCCTGCCCGATCCGGGGCAGCGGCTGCGCGCCGCTCGGGCCCGCGCCGAAGAGGCCGGTTTCGAGCCGCTCCGATCCGCCGACGAGACGGGGGACGAGCCAGCCGGGCTCGAAGGCGAGCGGTTGCCGATCGCGGCCTGGTTTCGCGCGGGAGACGCCAACGCGGGCGTCCACGTCTATATCGAGGGCGATGGCCTCGCGTGGCGGAGTCGCCACCGCGTTTCCCGAGACCCGACGCCGATCGATCCGATCGGCCTGGCGCTGGCGATCGCAGACCCGTCGCGGGCGAACGTCGTCTATCTCGGCCGGCCGTGCCAGTACGGCTTCGCAGGAAGCCGGGCCTGCCGACCGCTGCTCTGGACGGCGGCACGCTTCGGGGAAGAGGGGGTCGAGGCCATGGATCAGCGCCTCTCGCGCCTGCTCGTCCGCCTCGGGCTCGAAGCCGAGCCCCTTCATCTGATCGGGTACTCGGGTGGTGGTGTCGTCGCCGCGCTCGTGGCAGCGCGGCGCATCTCGCGGAACCCCGCCGCGGCGGACATGCCCGGGATTCGCATGGCCGAACGCCGGCTCGACCAGCTCATCACGATCGCCGCGCCCCTCGACGTCGAAACCTGGACCCGTCTGGCGGGCGTTTCCCCGCTCGCCGCCTCGCTCTCGCCGATGGATTCGGTCGGCTGCCTGCGTCGGATCCGCCAGCATCATTTCGCCGGTCGCCGCGACCGGGCTGTCCCCCTCGGTGCGATCACGCCCTTTCTCCGGGCGCTGGGCACCGATGCGCCCGCCCGCCTCGAGGTCGTCGAGGACATGGACCACCGCTCGTGGCCCGGACGCTGGAAGGAAATCGTGATGCGGACGCGACTCTTCGAAACCCCGGGAAGACCCGCCTCTACGACACGCCCCCCTTCCCGGCCGGGAAGGGAATCTGCACAACGGATTCCCGATGACGGACAGCGATGGGCGCCGGCTGATGGCTGATCGCCAGGCCCCGTCAGGTCGCCCGCCACGCGACCCATCGACCATGTGAGTCGCAGTCGGCGAGCACCCGATGGTCCTTCTGTTCTCCGTCCGCGTACGAGAACCAGTCGATCCGCGAGTCACCCTCGCCGGTGCTTTCGAGCAGGACGAAATCGACGGGTGCTTCGCGACTCGCCGCCGCGATCCCAGCGAGGATCGCGCGATGGCCCGCGGGCGGGATCTGGTAGAAGACCTGGGTCGCGAAGACGATCCGGGCCGCATCGGTCGGAAGCGCACGGACGTGTTCTTCGATGTCCCGGGTGGCATCTCCCGGTGCGATCTCGATCGGGATGGATTCGGCCAGACGAAGCGCCTCCTCCATCGCGCGTGCGCGTTCCGCATGTTCGGGCCAGACGAGGGCCTGGATCCAGCGGAGCTCCGCCGGATCGTCCAGATCGATCGGGTCGAGCTCGAGCCCGCGTCGTGCGACGACTTCCAGGGTTTCGGGTAGAGGCGGCCGGATCTCGCCTCTGACCTCGCAACGAAGCTGCGGGGTCGCCTGCGGATCGCCCCAGACCAGGCCCCCGCCATAGTCGTACCGATAGCGATCGAGTCGCAGGTTGAGGCCGGCGCTGGGGCCGATCTCGAGCAAGGCAACCCGTCCATCCGCCACGCCCACCCGCGGAATCGCCGCGAAGGCCGGCAGGATCGCCGCGCAGCGATGAACGACACAGGTCTGTGTTTTCCCCGTCCGAAGCCTCGGCTCCAGACGATCGCCATGGGCGAGGCAGAAGGCGCGGAAGGCCTCCCAGGGTGATCGATCGGGAATGGGCTCGTGCGAGATCGCCGGGTAGAAGACCGACAATGCTTCTGCCTCGGGACTCCCCTTCGGATCCTCGAGCAGGAGTTCCTGGACGGCCGCGAAGAGGATGTTCGGGGCGGGTTGACCCGGATCGACCTTCGATGCGAGTGCGAGAAGTCCTGGATCCTCGGCGATCCCGAGACAGTAGACGGTGTAGACCCTGGATCCCAGACGCGGCGTCTCGACTTCCCCGAAATAGCGAAAGACGTGCGACAATCCCTCCGGATTGCGCACGGTCATGTCCGGCAGCGCTCTCATTCCCTCTCCCTGGGGCGCGGATCGGGAGTCTAGCGTGCCCGTCGATCCTTCTTTCGGCGAAGCTCGAAGAGCGAAAGACCGCACGCTTCGCAGGTCGCATCATCCCAGATGCGCCGGAAGCCGCCGGAACGGGTGCCGAAGCGCGCGCGACACCCGGGACAACGTCCGAGCCAGACGATCGACATGCCGAGGCCGGCAAAGACGAGCCCCGCGAATCCCAGGCCGAGCGCCAGTCGGAGCCGGCCGCTCGCGAATCCGTAGAGGACCAACGGGAACCAGAAGACGGGCGCCCAGACGACCGCCTGTCGCCAACGCCGGATGTTTTCGAGGCACGCCCTTTCTTCCGCCATGCTTCAGATCCCTCGGGCGGGACGCAGGAGTGCCAGATACTCGCCCCCCTCGACCCGACCGAGCGTCTCCATCCCGAATCCGGCCTCGGCCGCGACCTCCGCCAGGTCCGACTCCGCCAGATAGAGCCAGGGGAAGGGATCCCCGCGCCAGCCGCGATACCGCATCGACAGCACGATCTCGCCGCGCGACGGCGAGGTATCGTCCGCCTCCCCGTTCCAGGCTTCGCGAAGCGCGCTCGAATCGACGAGCAATCCGCCTCCGGGCCGGAGAAGGTTGGCGAGGCGTCGAAGCAGGGTCCCGAGCGGCGCGACCCCCCCCGCGACCCCGATCGTCTGCATCCCGAAGAAGATCGTGTCGAAGCGACCCATCGCGGCGTCGGAATCGAGCTTCATCACGTCAGCCTCCCGAACGTCGCGAACCCCCCGCTCCGCACAGAGCGCCACGCAGATCGGACTCACATCGATCGCGACGACCTCGAGCCCGCGCGCCTGCAGCGCCAGGGCATGGCGACCCGTTCCGGCGCCGACATCCAGGACCCGCCCGCGACATCGCTCGAGGGCGATCGCATCGAGCTCGGCCAGCGTGCCCCCGAGCGTGAAATACTCTTCCGTCTCGATCACGAACGAGACGCCATCGGCGCGAAGCGCCCGGACCCGCCGGGGCCGACCCGTTCGATGATGATCGAAGAGCGCGGCGGCCAGGGGTTCCGCGGGCCCGACCCGGCGCGGCCAGAGTCTCTCGAACATCGTGTGACCCGACTATCCGAGCGGGCGATCGCCGGAAGCGTCATCCGGCGAATCGGTCGAAGGCCCATTCTCTGGACCCTCCGGAAGACGATGATTCAAGTGGCGCGAAAGATCGCCCACGAGCGTCGGCTTCATCTGCCGCTCCACGAAATGCCACCCCCCACCGTCGTCCCGCGCGAACCGGTCCTCGTAGTGGCCGGTGATGATGCATTGAAGCGGGAAATCCTCGAGGGCCTGCATGACCGTGAAGCGCGAGCGGGCCCGGGCGCTTCGACCGTCGTCCGCGAATTCGAGAATCACGTTCGTCGTGAGATGCTGCGTTCCCGGCGTGCCGTCCGCGTAGCGCCGCGTCGAGCGGACGTAGATCGCTTCGACTTCCGCAGCGCCGGTCCCGATGACCCGACCCGCCGGATCGAGGATCCGACCTCTCGAGAAGAGTTCGCCGACCCCGGCGAAATCGCCGGCATCGATTCTTTCCGCGTAGCGGTAGAGAAGGTTCTCGATCGCCGTCCGCGCGTCCACCCGCTGGGACGGATCCATCGGGCGAGCTCCGCTCAGCGCGCCGGCGACCGGAAGTCGGTGGCCCCGGTCGTCTCGCCGACGAAGCGCCGCCATTCCTCTTCATCGACGGCTTCCATGTGGTCTTCCATGCAGCTCTTGAAGCGGAAACCGCAATTCATGCACTCGAGATAGTGCTGCGTCTCCGGTCCACGGGCCGACGCGACCTCGATCTCGGCGCGGACCCAGAGACGACTCGGCCGCCCCGACACTTCGCAATCTTCGCAATACAGCGTGAACAAGGAATCGATCATTCGGATCTCCGCCCCCACGATACCCCATTCCCGGCGCCGGGACGCCAGAATCCCGATTCTTCTCTCCGAATCGGAATCGGATCTCCGATCGGCAACTCCTGTGCATCGGCCCTGCGGGTCGGGCGGCGACGGGAACGTGAT
>DRKE01000431.1 GCA_011051925.1 Deltaproteobacteria bacterium | reverse complement strand
TCGAAAGCATGATCAGCGCTCGGCGCCCGATCGAGGAGATCAATGCGGGGCTCGACGACATGAGGGCGCGGCGCGGGCTCCGTACCGTTCTGGAACTCTAGGCCGGACACCGGGGACACCGGATCTCCGCGACCTTCCTCCCTCGGCGTTCGGGGTCGAGGGGGCTTGCGGTGGATCGTGGAACTCGTCAGCCGCCGGTGAGGGCTTCGTGGCCGATGGCGGGTTCGACGAACTGGGTGAAATCGGGACCGCGGCGGAGGGCATGGCCGCCGTCGACGTTGATGGCGACGCCCGTGATCCAGCGGGATCCGGGGCCGATCAGGAAGCGAGCGAGGTGCGCCACGTCCTCGGGCCGACCGACATCGGCCATCGGGGTGTTCCGGATATACGATTCGTAGACCTCGCTGTCGCGCGGGATCCCGGACATGATCTCCGTGGCGATGAACCCGGGTCGGATCGAGTTGAAGCGGATTCTCCGGGGGCCGAACTCGTCGGCGGCATTCTTCATCATCTCTTCGATCCCGGCCTTGGCGACGCAATAGGCGCCGAAATAGGGATGCGTCGTGTGGCCTGCGATCGAGGACATCCCGACGAAGGAACCGCCCCCGGCTTCGACCATGCGGGGGACCGTGTGTTTCACGCAGAGCATCGTTCCGAGCACGTTCAGGTGGAGCACGCGCAGGAACTCTTCGGTGTCCTGGAGATGGTAGGGGCGCATGGCGCCACCGCCGCCGGCATTGGCGATGCATCCATCGAGCTGCCCGGTCGGCTCCGCGGCCTCTGCGACGATCCGCTCGACGTCGGCCTCTTTCGTGACGTCGCCGATGAGATGCCGGACGCTTCCCCCGTGCCCGGCGGCTTTCGCGATTCTCCGGGCGGCCTCCTCGAGCTTCGATCCGGTTCGACCGCAGATCGTCACGGCCGCGCCATCGGCTGCGAGACGAGCGGCGCAGGCCATGCCGATTCCCGTTCCTCCACCGGTCACGAGGACGGCCATCCCTTCGAGGCCGCCGGACGGAATGGATCCCCTGGTCTGCTTCGCTGCCATCTGGGCGATCTCCAATCGTTCCGGCCGCCTGTTCGCGGGGGGCGAGAGGCGCTTCCGGGGTGCACGATGAATCGCAGAGGATAGCCCGGTCCGGCCCGTTTGCTCGACCCGCCGTCGGCAGGGCCGCCGGGCCCGCGGCTGCGTTATGGTCCCTTCCCCTGCTTGGTTCCGGACCCGGCCCGTCGGCCGGGTGCGACGGGATGAAGCCCTTCACAGAGGAAACCCGATGTCGATCCGATTGACCGTTGAACTCCCCATCAAGGAAGGCCAGGCCGAGGCCTTCATTGCCGCTGCCGGTCCGGCGTTGGCTCGCGTGCGTGCCGAGGACGCCGGTTGCGAGATGTACGATCTCTTTCGAAGCGTGGATGACGACACGCGCTTCGTCATGATCGAAAGCTGGGCTTCGGAAGCCGATCTCGAAGCGCACAAGACCTCGCCGGCCATGGGCGAGGTCGGCAAGGCGATTGGCGGCTTCATGGCCGGGGCGCCGGTGATCCACCAGTACTGAGGCCACGGCATTCCCGGCCCGCGACCGGGGCCGAGTACCCGGCGGGACGCAGGATCGATCGAGGCGATGGCGTCTCGCGAGGAGGTCGGGAAGGACTATCATGAAGGGCCCCGGAGCGGGTTCGATCGGCCGATCGGATCGATTCCGCTCGGGAGTCGGGTCCGGCGGCTTCGCGCCTCGTCCGATGGCGGGATGATGGTTCGCGCTGGCATCCGTTCGTCGTTTGGCGCGCAATTCGAGGGGAGACAATGAGTCGGCAGGGATACGAGGTGATCGAAGCGGGAGAGGTCCGCGAATGGTCGGATGAAGCGGATGTGGTGATCGTCGGTCTCGGTTGTGCGGGTGTCAGCGCCGCGATCGAGGCGCGTGAGGCGGGCGCCGATGTCCTGGTCCTCGAACGGGCGAGTGGTGGCGGCGGTGTGACGGCGATGGCGGCGGGCCATGTCTATCTCGGTGGAGGCACGCGTGTCCAGAAGGCCGTCGGGGTCGAGGACACGGTCGAGGACATGATCACCTACCTGATGATGAACACGCCGGAGCCGGACGAAGCAAAGATCCGACTCTACTGCGAGCAGAGCGTCGATCATTTCAATTGGCTGGTGGATCATGGCGTCCCCTTCAACGACACGATGTACAAGGGCAAGGAGGTCCTCCAGATGACGGACGAATGCCTCATCTGGTCGGGCAACGAAGAGGTCCACCCCTTCCGGGAGAAGGCGAAGCCCGCTCCGCGCGGTCACAAGGTCGCCGAAGTCGGCCATCTCGGCGGGGCCAAGATGATGGAGCTCTTGATCGCGAAGGCAGAGGCTCTGGGTGTCCGGATCCTCTACGACGCCCATGTCGTCCAGCTCGTGCGGGAAGGCGAGCGGATCGTGGGGATCCGCTATCGCGTCTTTGGCGAAGACAGGGGATTCATCCGCGCCCGGAAGGGCGTGATCCTGGCGGCGGGCCAGTTCACCGAGAATGACGAGCTACTCGAGGAGTTTCTCCCCGAGCTGCTCGACGAGGGCTATACGCGTCAATTCACGCCCTACGACGACGGCGCGGGCCACCAACTCGGGCGCAGCGCGGGCGGCGTTCTCAAACACATGGACGGCGCGCTCGTGACCGCGGCCTTCTACCCGCCTGAAAGCCATATCAAGGGCATCCTCGTCAACAAGGAGGGGAAGCGGTACGTGGCCGAGGATTCCTATCATTCCCGCTCGAGCCTCTTCACGACGCGTCAGCCGGATCGGACGGGCTGGCTGATCCTGGACGAGGCGACCTACTCGGCAGATCCGCCGCATTATGGCGCCTATCCCCTGGTCGATGCCTTCGAGACCGTCGAGGAAATGGAAGCGGCCCTGGGGATTCCCGAAGGTGCGCTCCAGGAAACGATGCGCCGCTACAACGAGAATGCGGCAAGGGGCGAAGACCCTGAATTCAAGAAGGGGAGGAAATGGCTGACGCCCCTCGATCATCCGCCCTATGCCGCCCTCGATGCTTCGGTCGGCCAGGCGACCTACATGGCCTTCACCCTGGGCGGACTCGACGTCTCGATCGACGGGGAGGTCCTGGCAGAGGATGGAAAGCCGATTCCTGGACTCTATGCGGCCGGGGGCTGTGCTTCGAATATCGCCCAGGATGGAACGGGGTATTCGAGCGGAACCTGTATCGGCGAATCGACCTTTTTCGGTCGGCGTGCCGGACGACATGCCGCGAAGAGCGAGGGCGCGTGAATCCCACGGGCGCCGTGTCTTCACGGTCAAGAGGAGGATGGATTCATGAAGGGCGACAATGACATCATCGAAGCCTTGAACGCGGTCCTGACGGCCGAGCTGACGGCGATCAACCAGTATTTCATCCACCACAAGATGTGTGCGAACTGGGGCTATCGCCGTCTTTCGGACAAGAAGCGCGAAGAGTCGATCGAGGAGATGCAGCACGCGGACCGCGTGATCGAACGCATCCTCTTCTTCGACGGTACGCCCAACATGCAGCGGATGAATCCGGTGCGCGTCGGCGAGGATCCGATCGAACAGCACGAGCTCGATCTCGCCCTGGAACTCGAAGCGGTCGAACGGCTCAATGCGGGGATCGCGCTGGCCCGGGAGCGGGGGGACAACGGTTCCCGCGAGCTCCTCGAAACGATCCTCGGGGACGAAGAGGAGTCCGTCGACTGGCACGAAGCGCAACTCCATCTCGTGAAGGAGGTCGGCCGCGAGCGCTACCTCGCCGAGATGATCCACGATTGACGGTGGCTCCCGGGACGGGGAGCCTGCGGGGGGCGGCGCGTGCCCCCGAGAATCGTCGACGCCGGTTGCCCGGTCGGAGGAAGGCGGAAAGCATGGACGGAATCCGTGAAGCCCTGGATCTGCCGCCCTGTTGTCAGGTCGGGTTCGTCGTTCCCGACCTGCAGGAAGCCATCTCGCGCTACGAACCACTCTTCGGCGGGTTCAAGATCGTCGAATACGGTCGGATCGAGGGCGCCCGGTTCCGCGGTGTGCCGTCGCCCTACGAGATCCGGATGGGGATCGGCTATTCCGGGGATCTCGAACTCGAATTGATCGAGTGGGTGAGTGGCGAGACGCCGCACAAGGAATTCCTCGAGGCGGGGCGATCGGGATTGCATCACCTGAGTTTCAACGTCGAGGATCTCGATGGTGTCGTCGAGAGGGCCGGTCGACTCGGCTATGAACCGATCTGGTATCACGCCATGGCCGATGAGATCAAGTACGCCTATCTCGAACGCGCGAGCGATCCGCTCCTGATCGAGTTGACACAGCGACCCTGGTCGGGAGGAAACGTGAGGACCGATTGACGGAAGGCCGATCGGGCGTCCGCAATCAGACCGGTCCCGACGTCCGAGCGTGAAGGTCCGGGTTTCACGGTTCCGGATCCCGCGTTCCTCCGAATCCGCCCAGCGGGAAGAACGCCTCGCGCAGATCGCCGAGCTGGTCTTCGGTCAGGGGGCGAAGTTCACCGAGCAGCCGGCTCGAGAGGACGGCCGCCGCGGTCGCCTCGAGAACCTCGAGCCGGTCGAAGGCATCGAGCAGATCCCGGCCGAGGACCAGCACGCCGTCGTTCCGGATCAAGGCAGTGGGGGTTTCCGGACCGATCTGCTGGGCGACCTCCCCGGGGTCGGTCCGGCTCGTTCGATAGGCGATCGAGGCGGGATCCCGGATCACGAGATAGCTCTCGGGAATCGTGCGACTCGGGAGGGGGAGGCCCGCGACCGAGAATCCCGAAGCGTGTTCGGGAAAACCATGAAGGATCGCGCGGACTTCAGGGTGGGCGAGATAGAGCGCCCGGTGAAGCGCCGCCTCGGCCGGATCCGCCGATCCTGCCGTGGTCCGGCCGCCGAGGTCGAGGCAGAGGAGGTCGGCGGGTTCGGGTCCGGCCCGAGGCAGGGCCGCCGGGGTCAGGAGGAAGGACCCATTCGATCGCCTCGCGGAAAGGATGCCGTCGCAACTCGTCATCAGGCGCTTTTCGCGGGCTCTCTTCGCGAGGGCACAGAGCCCGTGGCGGAGCGAGGCTTCTTCGTCCGTTGCGGGTCGATCCGGAATGTGTTCCGGCGCGCGGGGATCCGCCTTCCGATCGTGCAGGGCCAGCTCTTCTTCGGCCAGCGGGCATTCCCTGGCGAGGTTTCTCGCATGAAGAAGGGCACGTGCGCAGAGGTCGAGGCTTTCGAGGCGTTCGAAGGCCTGTCGAAGCGTCCGCCCGCCGATCACGACTCCGTGATTCTCGAGGACGACGCAATCGGCGCCCTCGCGAAACGAGTCCGCGATCCGCCGACCGAGGGCGTCGCTGCCCGGGCGAGCGTAGGCTGCCCAACCGACGCGGCCGCAGGTCGCATGCCAGCGGGCAGAGACGCGCGTATCGGGCGCTTGTCCGATCAGGCTGAAGGCAACGATGGAGACGGGATGGGCGTGGACGATGGCCCGGACATCGGGCCGGACGGCATAGACCGCGCGGTGGAAGGGAAGTTCCGAGGAGGGGCGGATGGCCGGGGCGGTGCTGGCGCGGCCATCCGCCGCCCGCTGCGCGCGTCCGCTGCGCTCGAGGGGGATGATCTGATCGGGCCGGAGACGCCCCTTGTCGCAGCCGGCGGGCGTGATCCAGAGGGTTCCTTCGCTGTCGACGACCGAAAGGTTCCCCCCTGACGTCGTCGTCAAGCCGAGGTCGTAGATCCGACGGAGCGTTCGGGTGAGCGCCTGGCGGGGGTCGGCCTGGAAGGCCCCTGTTCGGGCTCGATCAGCGGGGATCGTCGGCTTCTCGGGGACGCCGTCGGTCATTGCCCGTACTCATTCCGGATCCTTGAAGTCCGGTGCCCGCTTCTCGAAATTCGCGCGGATCGCCTCGACCTGGTTCCCGCTTCCGATCAGCGCGGTCTGCAGTTTCGATTCGAGTTCGAGGCCCGTTCGTTCGTCTGCGTGCCAGGTGGATTCGAAAAGCCGTTTGTCCGATCGGATCGCATCGGGCGACTTGCTCGCGATCTCCCGCGCGAGCGTCATCGCGGCCGAACGAGGATCCTCCGCGACATGGGTGACGAGACCGAGCGCGCGGGCTTCCTCCCCGTCCAGGATGCGTCCGGTGAAGGCGAGTTCCTTGGCAACGTCGATGGGGACGAGGTCGCGAAGGGTCTGGGTGATGCCCACGTCGGGGATCAGGCCCCATTTGATCTCGAGAATGGAGAATCGGAGATCGGGCGCGGCGTAGCGGATGTCGGTGCCGAGGGCGATCTGCGCGCCGGCTCCGAAGGCGACACCATGGATCGCGCCGATCACGGGGACGGGCAAGCGCTTCCAGCAGAGGGCCGCCCGCTGGGCCATGTTTCCCGGCCGCTCGCCCGAGGTCGCCAGGGGGACCGAGACATTCTTCGAGCTGTCGCGGTCCTGCATCTGTTGGAAGCTCGCCATGTCGAGTCCGGCACAGAAACCGCGTCCTTCTCCCGAGAGCACGACGGCCCGGACCCCGCGGTCCTCCGCCAATCGCTCGCCGGCGTCATTGATCGCTTGCCACATCGGCCCGTTGATCGCGTTCATCTTTTCCGGACGATTGAGTCGGACATCGGCGATGTGGTCCCGGATGTCGATCGTGACGAGTTCGGTCATGGAGTCGTCCTCTCGTGCGCGTTCGCGCGTCATGGGGGAAGGAACGGGGGCGGGCGCGAGGAATGAGGTGGTCGCGCGGGAGTATAGATCGGATCGTCACGCGTCGGGTACCCCGGAATCCGGGTCCGACCCGTCGCGATCGCCCGACGGGATCGCTCGGCCACCCGGTCCCGGGCGGTGCCAGAAGGGTCGGGCACGGCGCGGATCAGGACTCTTCGGCGGCCCCCTTCGTCGCCCCTTCCTTTTCGACCTCAGCGATCTTCTGTTCGACGACGCCCAGGAGCGATGCGGCACGCGGATAGCCGGAGTACTGCGCGATCATGAGAAGCAGCTCACGGAGTTCGTCCGGCGTGAGTTCGTTCCGCTTCAAGGCCGCTTTCGCCTGGATGCCGAAGGTCGCGGCCTCGCCCTTCTCCGCGATGATGCCGAGCAGCAGGAGTCGGCGATCGCGGATCGGAAGGACATCGCGGGACCAGACCTCCGCGAAGACCTGCTCGAGCATGATGTCGGTGAAGGCGTAGCCCTCGGGTGGGGTCACGACATCGCCGGCGTAGACCTCGGCCAGCATTTCGAGGCCGCGCCGTCTGCGTTCGGAATCGGACAAGGGACTTCTCCTGGAATGGGATCGGGGTTCACGGGATCGCGGCAGAAGGCGCCGGCCTTTCGGATCCGCTTCCGGTGGGCCGCGCCGGGCGTCGAAGTGTCAATGGTCGGGCATCTCCTCGCGCGCCATTCGCAACGCGATCCAGGGCAGCAGGATGCCCGGAAGATAGACGCCGGGCAGGTCGAGGAGCCAGTGGTCGTGTCCGAGCGCGCCCCGCAGCGTATCGAAGACATGGACCCCGGCATGGGCCGAAAGGAAGATCGATCCCGCCACGACGAGGGGGAAACGGTAGCGGGGGCTGAAGAATGCCCAGACGAGCGAGATCCCGGCGGTCAGGAAGGCACCGCCGACATCCCGGACGAAATGGGGATTGAAGGGGCCCGTATCGGGGACCGCGACCGGAATGTCCGTGTACCAATGCATCGGACCGGCCAGCATCCAGAGGGCGTTCGCGATGCTCGTCACGCCGAAGACGAGGACGATCCACATCCCGATCGTTCCTTCCGGTCGAGCCTCATTGACCCTGGCAGCGAGGGGCTCGGTCATCTCGCGTGACTCCTTCGCGGGTTCCGGAACGGATCATACCAGCTCCAGCCAGCGCCGATTCCGCGTGGGGCAGGGTGGCGTCTCGAACATGGATTCCCGTTCCCGACAGGCCCGGGCTCCGCTCCGGGATCGGTGTCGTGGCCCACGGATCCGCCCCTACCCAGGCCGCGGGCTGCCGCGTATGCTTTCGCGGGGCGGGCGGCCACGGGACTCCGGAACGGCTCGCCCGACGATTCCGGCGCTTCGGGGGGAGCCGTGATGATCCATGGAATGGCAGAGGCGCCTTTCTGGCCGGTCGTACAGGCCTTCGAACGTCAGCTCGAGGCGAGTGGCGGAGGCGCCGCGGTCTGTGTCTATCACGAGGGCAGGAAGGTCGTGGACCTCTGGGGCGGCGTTCGCGACGAGAACGATCGACCCTGGCGGGAGGACACGATGGCGATGTCCTTCTCGACCTCGAAGGGCATCACGTCGACGCTCCTTCACATCCTCGTCGATCGGGGGCTCCTGCGCTACGACGATCCCGTCGCCCGGTACTGGCCCGAATTCGCCGCCGAGGGGAAGGGCACGATCAGCGTCCGGGATCTCATGACCCATCGCGCGGGTCTGTCGCGGCTGCGCCCGCTGGTCGATCACGGGGATCGGATCCTCGATTGGGACCACATGGTCGAGGCACTCGCGCGCACCCGGGCCAGGCCCACGGTGCGGAGCGCCTATCACGCGCTCACGTACGGATGGCTGACCGGCGAACTCATCCAGCGGATCACGCGCAAATCCCTGCCCGAAGTGATTCACGAGGAACTCGTCCTGCCCCTCGGTCTCGACGGGATGTACATCGGCTCCCCGCCCGAGGCCCGGGCCCGAGCCGCGCAGCTGTCGGCGCGACCCGGATCCGAGGGGTCGGGCCTGCTGGGCCTGCTCGTATCCGAGCGGGTGGCCGACGCGCTCACGGCGTTCAACCGTCTGTTGGGCCTGCCCCTCGATCTCCGGCACATGCTCGATGCACTGGTCCCCCCCGGCGAGGGAGAGGGTCTCTGGCACGATCGGATCCTCGAGGTGCCCGTACCGGCGGCGAACGGTCTCTTCACGGCCCGCTCCCTGGCCCGGCTCTACGCGGCGATCGCGGAGGGGGGAACGCTCGACGGCGTCGAGCTGCTCTCGTCTTCGATGATTCCCCGAATGGCCCGGATCCAGGTCGAGACACGCGATCGTGTGATTCCCGTGCGGATGGGCTGGCGGCTCGGCTATCACACGGCCTTCACGAATCGGGGGCCCCTCGAGTCGGCGTTCGGTCATTTCGGATTCGGCGGTTCGGGTGCCTGGGCGGATCCCTCGAGGCGCCTGTCCGTCGCGATGGTGAACAATCGGCTTGGCGGAACGCCCTTCGGAGACATGCGGATCGCAGCGATCGGGGGCGCCGTGATGGAGTCACTCCGTTCGGCGCAGGGCCCCCGTCGCCGCCGCATGCGCGATCGGGATCGCCGCTGGCGCTTCGCCCCGTCATGACCCGGCGTCCATCGGAACCGGCCGGGTCCGAAGACGGAAGAAGGGCGCCCGGATCGGATCCGGACGCCCCTCTTCGTCGTCGCTCCTCGCGCGCGGCCTCGGATCAGGCCTTGATGTTCGCGCTCGCGCCCTTCACGGTCTTCACGATGATGCCGGCCACCCTGTAGGGATCCGCGTTCGACGCCGGACGCCGGTCCTCGAGCCAGCCCTTCCAGCCCGCTTCGACCGTCGCGATGCCGATCCGGATCGAAGCACCCCGATCCGACACGCCGTAGCTGAACTTGTCGATCGACTGGGTCTCGTGCTGTCCGGTCAGGCGCTGATCGTTGTCGGCGCCATAGGCCGCGATGTGCTCGTCGATGACGGGCTCGAAGGCCTTGCAGATCTGTTCGAAGACCGACTGGCTGCCACACGTGCGCAGGAGGGTATTCGAGAAGTTGGCGTGCATGCCCGAGCCGTTCCAATCGCCCTTGATCGGCTTCGGTTCGAGGTTGATCGAGTAGCCATAGCGCTCCGCCGTTCGGGCCAGCAGGTAGCGAGCCACCCAGGCCTCGTCCCCAGCGCGCTTCGCGCCCTTCGCGAAGACCTGGTATTCCCACTGCCCGAGCATCACCTCGGCGTTGATGCCCTCGACGTTGATGCCGGCTTCGAGGCAGAGATCGAGATGCTCTTCGACGATCTCCCGACCGACGGCATTCTCCGAGCCGACGGAGCAGTAGTAGGGGCCCTGGGGCGCGGGGAATCCGCCCGGCGGGAACCCGATCGGAAGATTGTGTTCGTTGTCCCAGATGCAGTATTCCTGCTCGAAACCGAACCAGAAATCGTCGTCGTCGTCGTCGATGGTCGCGCGGGTATTCGACTCGTGGGGCGTCGAGTCCGGATTCAGGACTTCCGTCATGACGAGATAGCCGTTCTTGCGGCCCGGGTCGGGGAAGATCGCGACGGGCTTCAGGAGACAATCGGAATCGTTGCCCTCGGCCTGTTCCGTCGAGGATCCGTCGAAGGACCAGATCGGCGCATCTTCGAGCTTGCCACTGAAGTCCTCGACGATCTTCGTCTTGCTGCGCAGGTTCGCGGTGGGCCGGTAACCATCCAGCCAGATGTATTCGAGTTTCGCCTTGGTGCCCATTCGGGGGGACCTCCATTCATTCATTGTTTCAGTGGCTCGCGAGATGGCGTCGAGGCTTTCGACGTCTGCGAGCGGTGTCAAAGAGTCGGTTCAATTCCTGGGAGCACGGTCCGATCTCTCTCGGAGGGAAACGAGCGGGACTCCACAGCTTCCTGGAAATCATGAAGCAACGACTGTGCCAAAGCTGGCGCCCAAACTCAATCGCCGGGAGGCCGCAATTCTCTCGCCGAGCCGAGATTCAGCGCCGTTTCAGTCCTGAGGAGCGCGAGAGGGATGGCTCACCGCTCCTCCCGGGGAGGCGCGCCTGCCCATCCCCTGGGCAGCCTGCTCGTCGATTGTGCAGGATCCGACTCACCGGGGGGCCTGGCCGACCTTCGGCATCGCGATCGCGCTACCAGGTGTCGATGAAGCGCCCGGAGCCGGGAAAGGGGGGCCCCGCCGCCTCGAGGCTGCGCAGGATGTGATCGCGGGTCTCCGCGGGATCGATCACGGCGTCGAACTCGAGCTGGCTCGCGGCGTTCAGCGCCTTCCCCTTCTCGACCATCCGTCCGACGAGCTTCTCGAAGAGCCGCTGGCGCTCCGCCTCGTCTGCGACCTCTTCGAGCTCTCTCTTGAAGCCGAGTCGAACGGCCCCCTCGAGGCCCATGCCACCGATTTCGCCGGTGGGCCAGGCGGCGATGTAGGCGGGCGCGACGAAGGAGCCTCCGGCCATGGCCTGCGCGCCCAGGCCGTAGCCCTTCCTGAGGATGATCGTGAAGAGCGGGACCCTGAGGGCAGCCCCCGCGACGAAGAGCCGGGAGACCTTGCGGACCTGGCCGCGGGTCTCGATCTCGGGTCCGACCATGAAGCCCGGGGTGTCGCAGAGGGAGACGATGGGCAGTCCGAAGGCATCGCAGAGTTGGAGGAAGCGGGCGGCCTTCTCCGCGGCCGTGTCGTCGATGGCGCCGCCGAGATGCATCGGATCGTTCGCGATGAGTCCGAAGGGTTGGCCTCCGATCCGGACGAGCGCCGTGATCATGCCGACCCCGAACGATCGGCGCAGCTCGAGAACGGAGTCGGTATCGCAGAGGCCGTCGATGACCTTGCGGATGTCGTAGACGCGCCGACGGTTCTCGGGAATGAGATGGCGCAGGACGCGCTGGTCGCCGCACGTCGCGTTTCCGATCGGCCCCTGGAAGTAGGCCAGGATGCGCCGGGTGGCCGCGACGGCCTCGGCTTCGTCCTCGACGAGCAGATCGAGGACGCCGACCGGGTCGAGAACCGAAGCCGGGCCGATCTCCTTCGGATCGAAGACGCCGAGGCCGCCCCCCTCGATCATCGCGGGTCCGCCCATCCCGAGGCTCGTGTTGCGGGTGGCGATGATGAGATCGGAAGAGCCCGCGAAGGCGGCGCTGCCCGCGAAGCAGAAACCGGAAACGACGCTGATCCGGGGCACCTTTCCCGAGAGTCGCGCGAAGGCGTGGAAGCTCGTGATGTTGAGGCCGGCCACCACGAGGTTGCCCGGATCCGTGTCGTTCGGACGTCCGCCGCCGCCTTCCGGAAAGAAGACGATCGGTGTCCGATGGCGCTCGGCCAGCTCGAGGAGGCGATCGATCTTGTGATGATGGTAGTAGCCCTGGGTGCCGGCCAGGACGGTGGCGTCGACGACGAGGATGGCGCAGCGCGAGTTCCCGGAACCGAAGGTGTCCGCGTTGATGGTTCCGAATCCCGTGATGATCGCGTCGCCGGGGGTCTTGCGCTGGAGCTCTTCGAGAGGGCGCGACTTCCGCATGGCCGCGACCGCGAGGGCACCGTACTCGACGAAACTGCCGGGATCGCAGAGATCCTCGAGGTTTTCGCGCGCGGTCCGCTGGCCCCGACGTCGGCGTCGCTCCACGGCTTCGGGCCGGTTCTCGTCCAGGAGCAGCGCGTTCCGGGCCCGGAGCTCCGCCAGGTCCGGGCGGATGAAATCGGGATCGGGGACTTCGCTTTCGACCGGTCGGGCCTCGTCCGAGCCCGAGGCGACGATGCCGGCCAGGATCTCGGCTTCGCCCACGACGTCGCCGGGACGGGCGAAGAGCGATTCGAGCCGGCCCGCCGCCTCGGCGGTGACGACGTGTTCCATCTTCATCGATTCGAGCACGAGGATCGGCTGGCCGATCGCGACGGCCTGGCGTTCTTCGACGCAGACCTCGATCACGGTCCCGATGAGCGGCGCCCGGACGGCCACGCTTTCTTCCGGGAGCCTGCGCTCGGACTCATCGGGGGCGGGTTCCGCCGGTCGGGAAGAAGCCGCCTTCCGGTCGGCTTCGCGGGCACGGGCTTCGGCCACGAGTTCCCGGGCATGCTGCGCCAGGAATCCGGTCGTGAGGGCGTTCTCCGGGAATTCGGGACGATCGGCGAGGGCCGCCAGCAGATCGAGGTTCGTTCGCGGCCCTTCGACCCGGAATTCGGAAAGGGCACGTCGTGCCCGGCGGACCGTCCGCTCGAAATCGGGTCCGGGACTCCAGACGATCAGCTTGGCCAGGAGTGAATCGAAGGCGGGATGCGGTGAAAGACCCGAGTGCATCGCCGTGTCGACGCGGATTCCGGGGCCCGCCGGTGCTTCGAAGACCTCGATGGGACGGACGCTGGGCAGCGCGCGACCCTTCTTGTCGAGGGCCTCGGCGAGAACCCGGAACTGGATCGCATGGCCCCGTGCCGGCGGGGGCTCGAGCAGGCCGAGTTCGTCGAGCGGCACGTTCCGAGCGAGATCCAACTGCGTTTCGACGAGGTCGACCCCCGTGATCTCCTCGCTGATCGTGTGCTCGACCTGCAGGCGCGGATTGGCCTCCATGAAGAAGAAATCGTTCTCCCGGTCGATCAGGAACTCGAAGGTGCCGATGCCATGATAGTTCGCCGCATTGGCGAGTTTTCTCGCGGCCTCGATGAGGCGCGTGCGGAGGGCCGGATCGAGTCCGGGCGAGGGGGCGATCTCGACGAGTTTCTGATGCTGACGTTGGAGCGTGCAGTCCCGCTCCCAGAGATGCCCGACCTGGCCCCGGTGGTCCGCCAGGATCTGGACCTCGACGTGGCGGACGTCCTCGAGGAAGCATTCCGCGAAGAGGATGTCGGATCCGAAGGATCGGAGGGCTTCCGACTGGCAGCGGGCAAAGGCGTCTTCGAGTTCGTCCGCGCTTCGGACCACGCGCATGCCGCGGCCACCCCCTCCGGCGATCGCCTTGAGGACGATGGCCGAGCCCGGGAACCGCTCGGTCGTCTCTTCGAAGAAGGATCGGGCGTCCGTGACGCTGGCGGGGGCGGGAATGCCCGGCACGACGGGAACACCCCGGTCGACGGCGAGCGCGCGGGCCGCGGCCTTGTCCCCGAAGAGTTCGAGCGTCTCCGGTTCGGGCCCGACGAATCGGATGCCGGCCTGCTTGCACGCATGGGCCAGCTCGGCGCTCTCCGAGAGGAATCCGTAGCCCGGGTGGAGGGCATCACAGCGATGTCGTCTGGCGATCTCGAGGATCGCATCCACATCGAGATAGGCTGCCGCCCCTTTCCCCGGAAGCGCGACCCGCTCGTCGACGCCATAGCCCGCCGAGAGGGCCTCATCCTCGGGTGCATGGATCGAGACGGTCGAGATCCCCATCTCGCGCGCAGTCCGCGCGATCCGAACGACGATCTCCCCGCGATTGGCAATCAGCAGACGCTGCATCGATCTGGACCTTTCGGATCGGGCGCTGGAATCGCCCGGCTGAAGACGCGAAGACCTCGAATCGCGAGGGAAGAGCCGACCGGTTCGTTCCCGGCCCTATTCGATCGCGCCCGCGATGACGAGTTCCGTGATCTCCTCGTCGGAAAGCGCGAGAACCCCGCCGAGTATATCGGCATTGTGCTGTCCGAGGGTGGGACAGGGCCCCGGCCGCCCCGGCGTCGCCGAGAGTCGGGCGCGCATGGCTTCACAGGGAACCGGCCCGAGTTCCGGGTGCTCGATCCATCGGAAATGCTCGCGTGCGGCGAGCTGGGGGTCGTCGAACGCGTCCTCGGGCGTCGACACGCGATGCACGGGAACCGAAACGGACTGGAGCCGGGCTTCGAGGTCCTCGACCCGATGGCGGATCGTCCAGGCCGCGAGTCGTGCGTCGAGCGCACGGCGATTCTCGAGGCGGCTCGCGTTGTCCGCGAAGCGGGGATCGCGTTCGAGGTCGCCGCCGACCTCTCGCGCGAGGCCCTGCCAGGCCATCGCATCCGGCGCGGCGATGGCGATCCAGCGATCCCGGCCGCGAGCGGGGTACACGCCGGAGGGCGCGATCTCGCGATCATCGTTCCCCCTTGCCCGG
This sequence comes from Deltaproteobacteria bacterium, assembly GCA_011051925.1. Classification (GTDB taxonomy): domain Bacteria; phylum Myxococcota_A; class UBA9160; order UBA9160; family UBA4427; genus UBA4427. Next base: position 392 of record DRKE01000431.1, on the reverse strand, counting down.
GCAATCCGGCCGTTGACCGTATAGTCGAGGAGCGTCGAACCGAGAAAATGGATCGAACACTCGGCCTGGGAGAGATCGATGTACTGGCCGATTCCCGTTCGCCGTCGGTGTTCGAGGGCCGCGAGAAGGGCCGCGACGGCGAAACGTGGAGCGACGTAGTCGGTATAGGCCATGTAGGGCGCAGCGGGTCGACGGTCCGGCCAGCCGGTGAGGAACCCGAATCCCGCCAGGGCCGAACCCATCGTGCCATAGCCGGCCAGACTGGCCTCGGGGCCCGTCGCGCCGGAAAGGGAACTCGAGAGCATGACGAGGTCGGGCTTCCTCTCGCGCAGGGATCGATAGTCGAAACCCCAGGCCTTCATCGCCCGGGGCGAGAAGTTCTCGACGACGAC
>DRKE01000430.1 GCA_011051925.1 Deltaproteobacteria bacterium | reverse complement strand
CCGAGCGTGAGATCAGCATCGCTCTCCGCACTCCGGCTGAAGAACCCATCGAGGATCTCGTCGTCGAGAAGGGCGTGATCGGCCGTCGTGACGAGAACCGGCTCCGTCGCCAGACCGGCCCGTTCGAGACTCTCGATCACGCTCTGGCTCGGCGAGTCGGTGCTCTTCATCCATTCGATCGCGCCTCGTCGACGGAGTTCTACGAGCCGGGGGATCGCATCGAGCAGCTCCGGGGCGTCGATGTTGATCAGGACGCTCTCGATCCCGGACTGGCCGAGGAGTCGTTCGACGACCCGGACCAGCATCGGTTCGCCCTCGATCTCGAGGAGCGCCCGGTGGGCGGCGCCTCCCGCCCGGGCGAGAGGATCGTCGGAACTCCGGCGACCCGCGAGGACGATGGCACGACGAGGTGCGATCGGCGCGGACTCCGGGCGGATCGGGCCGGGCTCGTAGGCTGTCACGGGCGGAAACCGGTCGTCTTGCGGAAGGGCTCAGGCATCGGGGCGCCGCCGGACGGGCCGGTTCCCCGGTTTCTCCCGATTCACGGCGTCGCGGCGACGTCTCGAAGCGCGGTGTCGATCGCATGCACCTCGGCCAACAACCGGTCGAGCTCTTCGAAGCTGATCTGGCTCGGGCCGTCGCATGGGGCGTTCGGGACGTCCGGATGGGTTTCGATGAAGAGGGCGTCGATGCCGGCACCCGTGGCCGCGCGTGCGAGCGGCGCGACGAAGCGGCGATCCCCGCCGGACGAGCCCCCGTTGGCGCCCGGATACTGGACGGCATGGGTCGCGTCGAAGCAGACGGGGGCGTATTTCCGCATCTCGACGATCCCCTGCATGTCGGTGACGAGGTTGTTGTAGCCGAAACAGGTTCCCCGGTCGGTCACGAGGATGTCTTCGCAGCCGAAATGCTTCAGCTTGTCCACCGCGTGATGCATGTCGTGGGGCGCGATGAATTGTCCCTTCTTCAGGTTCACTGCGATGCCCGTCGCGGCGCAGGCCGCGATCAGGTCCGTCTGCCGCATCAGGAAGGCGGGCACCTGGAGGATGTCGACGACCTGGGCCGCGATCTTGGGCTGACCCGGGTCGTGCACGTCCGTGAGGATCGGCAGGCCCGTTTCGGTCTTCACCGCGGCCAGGGTGCGCAGTCCCTCGTCGATCCCCGGACCCCGATACGAGTCGTGGCGGGAGCGGTTCGCCTTGTCGAACGAAGCCTTGAAGACGAGCGGAAAGCCGTGTTTCTCGGCCAGCTGTTGGATCGTTCGCGCGACCTCGATCGTATCTGCTTCGTTCTCGATCACGTTGAGCCCACTGATCAAGACCAGTGGAGCGCCATCGCCGACCGGAATCTTGCCAATCTTCATTCGCGTCCTCTCTACCTGCGTACGCTGAACACGTCCTGATTGACGCCTTCGTTCGTCGACCGTGCGCGGCCGTCGGGGGCAGCACCGCCTTCTGTCCGCGCGTCGAGCCGGTTTCCGACCCCTTCGGTCCGGCGGGCCGACCCCACCCGATCCTGGAATCGCCGATGATATGCGCGATCGCGCTCGTCGGTCCATCGGGATCGGTCGTGGTCCTGGGGATGCGCGTATTTCTTCCGGCACCCGCGCGGCGCCGGCCAATGCTTCGTCACACCCCCATGACGGCCCATCTGCATTCCTGCACGCGCCGCTAAGTATGCCCGGATCGCGCGCAGAGTCGAGGTCTGACGGGGGTCCCGGGGGTGTCTCGGACTCGCAAGGGAGGTTCGTCATCAACAAACGTAGCTAAAAGCACCCAAAAAAGGCGGCAGTCCAGGGCGCCTGGATCCGGTCAGGAAGCCTCGCGGCTGGTGTAGACTCCGGCGTCCCCGAGAATGCCGACCGATGGACGGTCCCCGAGCCGCGGCACGCGCCGGGTGGCGGGGGTCGCGTGATGCGTGATGAGAGCCCTTCGATGACCGATTCGACCGCCGCGCCGTCTGCCGAGAGGGAACCGGCGATGGACGCCCCGCAGAGCACGCAGACGCCCGGGCAGGGGGACGCTTTCCTGCCGCGGGATGATGCCGCGCGCCGGCTGCGCGAGGGGATGGAATGCATCGTCCTGTCGCCCCGCCCCGACGCGCCGTCCTCGGGTCGCCCGCCCGTCGAGATCTTCCTGGGAACCGAGCCGGCGCAGTATCGGGCGAATCGCGTCTTCGTCTGGTCGATCGAGAAGGTCCGTGATCCCGGTCGCGAGGTCCGGATCCATCTGATGTCGGAGCTCGAGGGATTCGATCGTCGTGGTTGGACGACGGGCTTCACCAACTACCGCTTCGCGATCCCGGCTCTTTGCGGGGGGGTGGGGCGGGCCATCTACAACGACGAGGACCAGATCTACCTGACCGATCCCGGCGTCCTCTTCGACCTCGAGATGGGCGGGGCCGCGGTTCTTTCGGTCTCCGACACCGAATCCTCGGTCATGCTGATCGATTGCGAAAAGATGGCGTCGGTCTGGACCCTCGACGATGCGCGGCATCGCTGGAAGCGCGCGTTGCTGCGCAAGGCTTCGAAGCAGACGGGGCTGCGCGGGGATCTCGATCCCGGATGGAACGCACGGGACGAGGAGTTCGAGCCCGGCCGGAGTCATCTCCTCCACTACACGACCCTGCATACCCAACCCTGGCGTCCTTTTCCCGAACGATTCGTCTACCAGCAGGGCGCCCATACGGAGCTCTGGCATGAACTCGAACGCGAGGCCATCGCGTGTGGATTCGAGATCTTCACGCGGGAGCGACCGAGCCGGGGATTCGCGCAGCGACTCGAACGCCAGCGCAGGCTGCCGCAGAGCGAGATGGGCAGCGGGATCGGCGTTTCCCGCGAGATCGCCGGGGCGGTCGAAGGACTCGTGCGAAGCACGAAATCGCAGACCCTGCTCGAATGGGCTCCCGATGTCTCGGGAGACGCGGAACAGCGCCCGGGGCGTTTCGGTCTCGAATCCGAGCGCCGGGTCGGGCTCGCCGAAGGGCTCTCGCTTCCGGCTCACAGCGACGTCTTCGACGGTGTGATCTGTGTCGATGGCCTCGAGGCGCTGCCGGTCTGGGACATGCCCTGGATCATCGACTCGCTCTTCGAACGAGCCCGTCGCTTCGTCTTCGTCGCCGTTCGTTGTCCCGAGTCGGCGCCCCGACGGCGTTTCCTGCTTCCGCCCCAGGGCACGACCCACACGCCCGGGTGGTGGCGTTCCCATTTCGAGGCGGCGGCGGCCCGCCATCCCGGAATCAGCTGGGAACTCATGACGAGCCGGGGTGCGGGCTTCGAATCCGATCGGATCCTGGTCCGGCGTGGGGGACCGCGGCCGGATGCGACACCGCCCCGTGTCTGGACGCTGACCGACGGCGCGCCGGGAAACGACACCCAGGTCTCTGCGCTGGCATCGGCTCTCGGATGGCCAGCGAAGCGGATGCGACCGGTCCTGGGGACGATCGCGGACCTGCCCTTCGCGGGACAGGGGGCCCATCTTCGAGGGTTGGATCCGAACGCCCGGACGCATCCGGAACTCGCACCGCCCTGGCCGGACCTGCTCGTCGTGGCCGGTCGGCGCGTTGCGCCCGTGGCACGCTGGATACGCCGACGAGCGTGCGGACGCACCCGGGTCGTCGCGATCGGTGCCGGCGCGGCCATACCGGCGGAAGAGGTCGATCTCGCCGTCGTTCCGCGCGGCACCATGCTCTTTCCCCACCCCCATCGACTCGAGATCGGGGCCCCCCTGGTCGCTCCGCCGGCCTCGCGCGGGGTTTCGCGAATCTGGCGCGAGCGGATCGCGAAGATCCCGGGCCGGAAGATCGCGTTCCTCATCGGGAGCGGAACGCATCGACTCGGCCTCGATTCCCGGGCCGCGGAAGCGCTCGGGCGGCTCGTGGCTGAGAGCGCCGAGGGGTTGGGTGCGGCCGTGCTGGTTTCGGCCAGCCGCCACGCGGATGCCGCGATCGTCGAAGCCTGCCTTCGAGGGCTCGGTCGGGTGGCGCTGACCTATCGGGAGACTCCGGACCAGCGGCCCGAGGAGCGGGCCTGGTCGGCCCTCGTCGACGCGGCGGATCTCTTCGTTCTGGCCGGGCCCGGGGAAACGACCCTGAGCGAGATCTGCTCGACGGGCCGGCCGGTCTTCCTGTCTCCGCAACTGCAGACGAGAGGAGACCCGATCTCGCGGTGCCGGGATCGCCTCGTCGGGGCGGTCTGGCGGCGGGCCGTCGCCCGCCCCGGGAACGATCGGGGTACGACGCGGCCCCAGGAGGGGTTGGAGCTGCTGTGCGCGCGTTGGATCGCGGGAGGATGGGTTCGTCCGCGCCGGGATGTCGAAGGCTTCCGGGGGCGTCTGGTTCGCGGCGGGCATGCCCGATTGTTGCGTTCCCCGATTCGCGCCGAAGACCTCGACGGATTCGCGTCGCCCCCGCGATCCGATCTCGAGGCATTGGCGGGCCGGGTACGGGACATGCTGGGCGTCGTCGCGGAAGGCCCGGTCGCCTCGGAAGCGGGTGCTGTGATCCGACCCGGCGACGACGAGGGCGTCGACGAGGGCGTCGAAGGGAACGGAGGTATCGAACGGAAATGAGACGGACGATCTTCAGCGAGGAACACGATCTGTTCCGGTCGGAGTTTCGGCGCTTCGCCGAAGCCGAGATCGTGCCCCACCTCGAGGCCTGGAACGCGGCGGGCATCTCGGACCGCTCCGCCTGGAAGAAGATGGGCGAAGCGGGATACCTCGGGGCGAACCAACCCGAGGAATACGGTGGGTCCGGGGCCGATTTCCTGTTCGATGCGATCATCATCGAGGAGCTGGCGGATCTGCGGGCCCACGCCCTCCAGGCCTCATTGCATACCGATATCTGTCTTCCCTACCTGACGACCTATGGAACGGAGGAGCAGAAGCAACGCTGGCTGGTGCCCGCGATCGCAGGCGATTGCCTCCTCGCGATCGCCATGACCGAGCCCGGGGTCGGTTCCGACCTGGCGAGGGTCTCCACCCGCGCGATCCGGGACGGGGACCACTACGTCCTGAACGGATCGAAGACCTTCATCTCGAACGGGCAGAATTGCGATCTCGTGATCGTCGTGGCAAAGACGGATCCAGCGGCCGATCCGCCTCATGACGGCATCAGCCTGGTTCTCGTCGAGGCGGGGACACCGGGTTTCGAGAAGGGGCGCAACCTCGAGAAGCTCGGTTTGAAGGGACAGGATACGAGCGAGATGTCCTTCACGGATTGTCGTGTCCCGGTCGGGAACCGGCTCGGCCGGGAGGGCCAGGGCTTCAAGATGCTGATGGAGAAGCTTCAACAGGAGCGCCTCACGATCTCGATCGGTTCGATCGCTTCCTGCCGCCGATCCCTCGAAGACACGGTCGCCTACGTGAAGGAGCGCCGCGCCTTCGGAAAGCCGATCGCGAGCTTCCAGAACACCCAGTTCAAGCTCGCGGAGATGGCCAGCGAGATCGAGATCGGTCAGGCCTTCGTCGATCGGCTCCTCGCGGCGCACGTGGCGGGCGAAGAGATCGTCTCCGAGGTCAGCATGGGGAAGTGGTGGACGACGGATCTGCAGAAACGGATCTCGAGCGAGTGTCTCCAGCTCTTCGGCGGCTACGGCTTCATGGACGAGTATCCGATCTCCCGGGACTATGCCGACGCTGCCGTCCAGACGATCTACGCCGGAACCAACGAGATCATGAAGGTCATCATCGCGAAGCGGATGGGGCTGGCCTGAGGGCGGTCGCAGGGCCGCCCGGTCAACCGAGCGAGGAAGAGATCCGTTCGATGGCCTCTTCGACCTTTTCGCGAAGCCCGAAGGCAGAGAGCCGGAAATAGCCTTCGCCGTGGGCTCCGAACCCGGAGCCCGGGGTGCCGACGACGTGGGCCTTTTCGAGCAGCTGATCGAAGAATTGCCACGAGTCGAGGCCGTTCGGCGTTTTCAGCCAGACGTAGGGCGCGTTGACGCCGCCGAAGGTCGTCAGTCCCGTCTTCGCGAGACCGTCGAGGATCAACCGGGCGTTGGTCATGTAGTAGTCGATGTTGGCCTGGACTTCCTTGCGGCCTGCTTCGGAATAGACCGCCTCGGCGGCCCGCTGGACCGGATAGGAGACCCCGTTGAATTTCGTGTTCGTCCGTCGGCTCCAGAGCTGCGCGACGGAAACGGATCCGCCCCTCGAGTCCCGGCCCTCGAGTTCCTTCGGGATGACGATGTAGGCACATCGGATGCCGGTGAAGCCGGCGGTCTTCGAGAAACTGCGGAATTCGATCGCGCACTCCCGTGCGCCGTCGATCTCGAAGATCGAATGGGGTAGATCCTCCGTGATGAAGCGCTCGTAGGCCGCGTCGAAGAGGATGATCGATCCGTTCGCGCGGGCCCAGTCCACCCATTTCCGGAGTTCGTCCCGGGGCGTGACGACGCCCGTCGGATTGTTGGGCGAACAGAGATAGACCATGTCGACCGGTCGTTCGGGAAGAGCGGGAAGGAATCCGTTCTCCCGGGTGCAGGGCAGATACTCGAGCCCCGCATAGCGTCCGGTCTCGTCGGCCTCGCCGGTTCGACCGGCCATGACGTTGGTGTCGACATAGACCGGATAGACGGGATCCGTCACGGCGACCGTCGCATCGCTCGCGAAGATCTCCTGGATGTTCGCACTATCGCATTTCGACCCGTCCGAGACATGGATCTCGTCGGGTTCGATCCGGACGCCGCGGTCGACGTAGTCGTTTCGCGCGATCGTTTCGCGAAGGAAATCGTAGCCTTCCGATGGGCCGTAGCCGCGAAAGCCCTCGGGCGTCGCCAGCTCGTCGATGGCTTCGTGCATGGCCTGTCGGATCGTGGGTGCGAGGGGCAGGACGACATCGCCGATGCCGAGCTTGATGATGTCCGCCCCGGGGTTCGCTTCGCTGAAGGCGTTCATCCGGCGGGAGATCTCGGGGAAGAGATAGCCAGCGGCGAGTTTCAGGTAGTGATCGTTCAGTCGTGCCATCGATGCGTCCCGGTCGGCGGATTCGGGGAACCCGCCGGGTGGTTGAGCCTGCGTGCAGGAGGAATGGAAGAACAGGGGATGAGATCGCCGCAAGGCTATCAGGATCCCTCGGACGCATCAATTTGGCGTGAGCGGTCGTACGGGCTTTCAGCCGATCCCGACCCGGATCCGACCGCATTCGACGAGACCTGAAACCAGGTCATCGAGTTCCGTTTCGTCTTCGGTCCATTCCGAGGCCGCCGCGACCAGCACCCCGATATCGAGTTCGACTTCCGATCCACGTCCGACCCGGTCGGCCAGCCATACGGCCGTATCGTTCGAAAAGTCGTCCATCGCTCTCCTCCTCGACGAGCCGGGTCGTGGGCCGTCCTCGTTCGCGCGTCCTGTTTCTCCTCTCTCGTTGAGCACGAAGCGTGCCAGCGTTCCGGCTGCGTCCGAGCAACGCGGACCGATCGGACGGAGCCGGAAAAGCACAGTGGGAACGCGTGTTTCGGGTATCCGGCATTCGTCGGTGGCCGAGGCAGACCGGTTCCGGCCGTCGGGAATCCGACGGAGGCGTTCCGATCCGGACGGAGTGGGCCGCCCGGGCCGACGTGCATCGGGAAGGCGGTCCCTCCGGTTCCGCACGGGAGGGGAGCTGGCGCGGGACGGCCGATGGACGGCCCCCTGACCGGTCGGGGAATCCGGCCTAGAGTCCCGGTCCGCTGGAACCGGGACGGGGGAGCCCCCTCTCAGTCGAGGCCTCCCCGTCCGCCGTGCCGATGTCGGCCCCTGTCGGCCACCCCGAGCCAGGGGGCACGCCGGGACGCTCGCCGCCAGGGGGGATCGGGAGGATCGGGACGATGCAGGTCGGGCAGGTCGGGAAGAACGGAGCGCAGGACGAACGCGCGGATGCGCGGGGACTCTCGATCTACGGCTATCCGCAATGTCCCTTCTGTCGTCGCGTCCTCGGGGTCATCGATTCCCTGGGACTCGACATCCCGCTCCGGAACACGATGGAAGAGCCGGAGAGCCGGCGCGAACTGATCGAAGCGATGGGACGGGGCACCGTTCCCGTCCTCCGGATCGAGGAGGGCGAAGGCCGTGTGCGCTGGCTGCCGGAGTCCGCCGAGATCGTGCGCTATCTGCTCGATCGCTTTGGAACGTCGGATTGATCCGCCCGGCCTGGAATGGCCACCCCGGAACGCTTCAGGTCTCCGGCTGATCGAGCATCATCGACAGGCATTTGACGCCGCCCCCGGCCTTCAGGAACTCCCCGACCGGTCGCTCGAAGGTCTCGAACCCCCACCGCGCGAGAGCCCGCCGCAGCTTCGGGCTCGCGCGATTCAGGAAGATCCGATCGCCCAGTCGCAGCAGGTTGCAGGCGAATCCGACGGCGTCGTCCTCTTCGACCGCGAGCCTTCGTTCCGGGGCAATCCGCGATTCGATCGCATGCTTCGAGGCCTCGTCGAAGGCACCGGGGTAGTAGATCAAGCGACCGCCGGGCAGGGGGGCGAGGCAGGTATCGAGATGGTAGAAGCGCGAATCGACGAGACCCAGCGAGACGACTTCGACGTCGAAGATCCGCCCGAGTTCGTCGTGGGTGGCGTGGCGGCTGCGTTCGCCGTGGCCCGCCCAGAGGAGGCCGTCGCCCGGTTGGAAGAGAGCGTCGCCCTCGCCCTCGAACGCCTCGTCGCCCGGAAGCCGAAAGACCTCGAATCCCGAACGTACGAACCAGCGCTCGAAGAACCCTTCCTCCCGGCTGCGTTCGGGCATCCGGAAGCGCGCCGGGACCACGCGATCCGAGGCCGCCAGGCCGGCATTCGCCGTGAAGCACATGTCCGGACTGCAGGCGCTGGGTTCGATCTCGAGAAGACTCGCTTCCCGGGAAAGACTTTCCATCAACTCGCCCCACTGCTTGCGGGCGAGCTCGCCGTCGACACGACCGATCTGTTCGGTCATCCAGGGGTTGATGACGTAGTCGACGCGGAAATAGCGGGGCGGACACACGAGAAGACGCATGGAAGGAACCTCGTCCTGGGGATTCGACGAATCGCCGTCCCTGCTTGAGGTTCCATCGCGGGTCGGGGTTCCGCGGCGACGTCCCGGCGTCGCGGATCAGGCGAGACCGAGCTCCCGATCCTGCTCGTCCGTATCGAAATGCTCGAACTTGATGATGTCGAGCTTCTCGAAGGCCTCCCGGACGCGCGGCGTGATCAGGCCGAGTTTCCGCAGGTTCGGGACGATCCGCATGAAGAGCATCGATCGGAAGAGTTGACCGCTCTCGGATTCCATGATGACGCGCGTCACCTCGTCGACGTCCCAACCCATGGCGCGAGCGACCTCGCCCCCGGCGAGCCGGTTCCGCATCAGCTCACAGGCGTAGATGATGAAGTCCTCACGGTCCCTCATCTCGCCTGCCGAGAGCCCCTTGTAGTGGTCGCGAAGGGCGAGCACGCCGAAGGCGACGTGGCGGGACTCGTCCTTCATCACGTACTTGAGCAACTCCTTCAACAGCGGCTCCGTCGTCATCTTCCAGAGACTGCCGAAGGCGGCCATGGCAAGCCCCTCGATGATCACCTGCATGCCAAGGAACTTGAAATCCCAACGCGAGTCCATGATCGTCGCGTCGAGGAGCTCCTTCAGATTGGGATTGATCGGCCATTCCCACTCGAGCTTCTCGTTCACGTAGCGGGCGAAGACCTCGACGTGGCGTGCTTCGTCCATGGTCTGGCTGGCGGCATAGAATTTCGCGTCCATCCAGGGCACCGCGCCGACGAGTTGCGACGCGACGATCAGGGCGCCCTGTTCACCGTGCAGGAACTGGGAGAGCTGATTCGAGATGCCGGCATGGCTGAGCCGGATCATCTCCTTCTCGTTCAGTTTCTGGGCCGGGGCGTAGTCGGCGAAGGGATTCATCTGCCTGGGAACGATCTCGGATTCGGGATCGACGGCCGTCGACCAGTCGAGCTGGGTCGTTCCGTTCCACTGCTCGCGCTTGGCCTTCTCGTAGAGTTCGCGCAGACCTTCCTTCACGCTTCCGTAGTTCCAGACGTAGTTGGAATCGAAGGAGGTGAGGATCTTTTCGAGATCCTGATCGGTTTCCGTCACGGGGGTGGGGTTGGCGGCCATGTGATGCTCTCCTTGCCGGGCTGACCGGACTCGGGCGCTTCCTTCCCTGCGGAAGGATCGGGGTGGGTTTCGGATCGGGATGCAATTGCGTCCATAGAATATGACGTGGATTTCAGTTTTTGGCAAGCGGAAACCCCTCGTGGGGGGGACCCCGTCTGGAGTAGTATTCGGGTGATGGCGGGACTTTCCTCGAAGAATCGGACCTCCCCGGGCAAGAAATCCCTTCCCCGGGCTCCGCAACAGGCGAGAAGCCGACGAACGCGCCAGAAACTGATCGAGGCGGCGGTCGACTGCTTCGAACGCCACGGCTTCGACGAGACGACGACGGCAATGATCGCGGCCCGGGCCGGGGTCGCGGTCGGCACCGTCTACAACTACTTCACGGACAAGCGCGAAATCATCCTCGAGCTGCTCAACCAGACCGATCGCGAGGTCGCCGAGGAGGTCATCGCCCAGCTCGAGCCCGCGAGCTGGCAGGGTACGACCGATCCGCGGGAACGAACGCGCACCCTGATCGATGCGATCTTCCACACCCAGCGTCTGCGTCCGGGAATCCAGCGGATCCTGTGGGCCCAGTATTTCAAGGACCCCGACTTCCGGGAGCCT
>DRKE01000429.1 GCA_011051925.1 Deltaproteobacteria bacterium | reverse complement strand
CTCTTGTCGAGATCGTCGAGCAGCTCGTGGAGACGTGGCCACGCGCCGGCTTCGTCGAGCATGTCGCGATAGGCCTGGGCCGTGATCGCGAACCCGTTGGGAACCCGGATCCCCTTGGGCGTCAACTCCCGGAACATTTCACCGAGCGAAGCGTTCTTGCCCCCGACGAGGCCGACATCCTCGGTGCCGAGTTCGCGGAACCAGCGTACGTATCTCATTTCGTCAGACATGATCGTCTCCCCCGGTTCGTCGTGGATTCCATCTTCGTGCTCGATCCCACCCATGCGGGCGACCCGGCTGGAGCCGTTCGTGGATCCGCTCGACGTGGCCGCGGACGGCGCGGGTCCGATGGGCGATCAGGCGGTGGGTTCCCCGCTTGACGATCTCGTTGAACCCGAACCAACCGAGTGCGTAGGCCCAGACGAGGGCCGCGAGATCCCAGCCGATCGGCTTCATGAAGAAACCGTACACGGCGAAGAGCGTCGCGACGACCTGGGTCGCCTCGGCCGTCCAGAAGAGTCGCCCCGCAGGCCAGGGGCGTCGCCAGAAGGGGCGCTCGATGCTGCGGGTCAGATAGATCGTCATGTGACCGGCGACGGTCAACTTCAGGAACATGAGGGTCTGGATCGTCGGCCGATCGAGATCGAGAAGACGTTCTCCCAGCCAGAACAGGCCGAAGCTCGAAAAGACCCCGACGAGTCCCAGGGCCGTCGAGAGGGTCAGCACCTCGTTCATGCGCCAGCGCACGGGACGTTCGTCGACCTTCGTGTTGTCGTAGGCGATCATCATGATCGGACCGTCGTTCAGGAGCGCGAGCAGGATGATCATGACGGCCGTCACCGGATAGAAATCGAAGACCAGGATCGCGAGGGTCATGAAGAGCAGGACGCGAATCGTCTCGGCGATCCGGTAGATCGCGTAGCTCGTCATGCGCTCGAAGATCCGCCGGGCCTCCTTCAGGGCCTCGATGATGACGGAGAGGCCGGGGGCCGTGAGGACGAGATCGGCGGCGCTGCGTGCGGCATCCGTCGCGCCCGAGACGGCGATTCCCATGTCCGCCTTCTTCAAGGCCGGGGCGTCGTTCACGCCGTCGCCGGTCATGCCGACGATATGACCGCGCCGCTGCAGGCCCTCGACGATGGCGAACTTGTGCTCGGGAAAGACCTCGGCGAAACCGTCTGCGGATTCGATCGCGTCGAGATCGAGGGCCTGGCCGTCGACGAAGATCTCGTGGACCGAGCGGATCCGGGTCCCGAGATCGAGGCGGGCGGCAATCTCGCGTGCGATGGCGGTGTGGTCGCCCGTCACCATCTTGATCTGGACCCCCTTCTCCCGGGCCTCGCGCAGCATTGCGGCGGAGTCCTCCCTGGGCGGATCGGCGAGGGGGAGGACGCCGAGATAGCGCCAACGCGCATCGCCTTCGTTGCGGCGGGCGACCCCCAGCGTGCGGTAGCCATGGCTCGCCAGTTCCGACACCGTCGCTTCCAGGCGTCGTGCGAGTTCGGAAGCGTTGGCGTCTTCTCTGCAGCAGAGCGTGAAGATGGCCTGGGGGGCACCCTTGGCGACTTCGAAGCGTTCGCTTCCATGACGGATGCGGGCGTTGCTGTACTTCCGGATGGGATCGAAGGGCTCGAAATGCTCGACCTCGTAGTCTCCGAGCCCGGCACCGCCGTCTTCGAGTCGCTCGTAGATCGCGTGCTCGATCGGATCGCGCTCCGGATCCCTCGACGCGAGCGCGGCCAGGCGGATGATCTCCTGCGAGTCGACGGGCTCGAAGAGGACGGGTTCTTCGAGGACGAGCTTGTTCTGTGTGAGCGTCCCCGTCTTGTCGCAGCAGAGGACGTCGATGCCCGCCATCTCCTCGATCGAGACGAGTCGGCTCACGATGGCCTGATGGCGCGCCAGCCGGACGGCTCCGACCGCCATCGTGACCGAGAGGACGGCCGGCAGGGCGACGGGAATCGCCGCCACGGTCAGCACGAGACAGAATTGCAGGGTTTCGAGAAGCGGCGTTCCCCGGAATAGGGCGGCGATGAGCACGATGCCGACGAGGCCCAGCGTCGAAAGGATCAGGAAATGGCCGACCTGCAGGACGGCCTTCTGGTAGTGGCTTTCGGATTGGGCGCTTTCGACGAGCTTCGCGGTCCGTCCGAAATAGCTGTTCATGCCGGTCGCGACGACCAGGGCCTCCAGCTCGCCCCGCTGGACGATCGAGCCGGAGTAGGCGATCTCGCCAGGCGTCTTCTCGACGGGCAGGGATTCGCCGGTGAGCGCCGATTGATCGACGTCGAGGGAAAGCCCCGAGATCAGCTTCAGGTCGGCGGGAATGATGTCGCCGAGTCGGATGCGCACGACATCCCCGGGCACGAGTTCCGCAGCCGGCAGGGTCCGCCATTCGCCGTTCCGGAGGACCCGGGCCGTGAGGGCCAGCTTCCGCTTGAGGAGCTCGATGGCGTTGTCGGCCTTGTATTCCTCCCAGAACCCGATCACGGCATTCACGAGAAGCAGCACGCTGATGATCGCGAAATCCGCCCAATGTCCGACGATCGCGGAGAGGAGGGCGGCGACCTCGATCATCCAGGGAATCGGTCCCCAGAAGTAGGCCAGGAAGCGAAGCAGCGGGTGAACCCGCTTTTCCTCGAGTTCGTTCCGTCCGAAGACGGCCAGTCGCCGCCCGGCTTCCTCGTCCGAAAGTCCGTCCGGACCGCTTCGGAGCGTCTCGAAGAGTTCAGTGACCGGCGTGTCTTCCAGTTCGCGGAGGTCGAGGATGGGAAGGGGCGGGGGGGCCGTCATGGAACTCGGGACTCCTGGCCGACGGGGACCGGCGACTGCTTTCGGGGAACCTCGCTGCGGAAAGGTCTCTGCATCCGCCGATCGGGGCCCTGTGCCCACGACCAGCGAGAATCTCGATCTGGCCGGTTCCTCGATGCAGAACACGAACCGACCAACGTTCTACATGGGCACGCAGCCTCCGCGGTCAAGCGGTCGGAGAGGAAGAGGAACGCGCTTCGACCCGCGCCGCGGGATCCTGGCGATAGAATCCCTGCAGGACCTCATAGAGCTGCGGGTGCCGGGTGCGGAGCGGGACGGGCCGGTCGAAGAACTCCTCGGTCGCGACCGCGAAGAACTCCGCTTCGTTGGTCGCGCCGTAGGCATCGAGAAGACTCGGTTTTCCCCGGGCGACCCGATCCCGAAGCGCGAGGTACTCACGTGAGCAGACCTCGGCCCAGCGGCGGACCTCTTCGCGATCGTGCAGGGGGGGCGTTCCGTCGGCGAGTCCGTCCAGCAGGTCGAGTTGATGCGCGAATTCGTGGTAGACGACGTTGTGGCCGCTCTCGGGGTGACGGCCGGTCCGGCGGACCGCGTCCCACACGAGGATGACGGGCCCGCGGAGCCAGGCTTCCCCCAGGATGGGACGAGGCCCCTGAACGGGCGCGGTCGGCACTTCGAAAGCGCGGAGCGGACGGGGCGGGGCGACCACGGTCGAGGGGTAGACGAGGATCGTCCGGACCCGTCGATAGGCGTCGTGGGGCAGATTGAGGATGAGCAGGCAGGCCTGGGCGGCGATCGTGACGCGGATCTCATCGCTCAGTTCGAGACCGCCACACCCCTCCCAGTTCTTTTCGTGGATGAAGACGCGGAGGAGGTCGCGCAGAAGCCTTCGTTCGCCCTCATCGAGCCAGGCGTCATGGGCCACGTTCCGCCGGATGATCTCGTTCCAGGCTTCGGGAAAGGGCTCGGCGAGCAGTCGCCGCCGTCGCCGTTCTCGAAGCCAATGGAAGAGCACGAGACCTCCGCGGTGCTTCGATTCGTCGCCGTAGCTCGCGGAACCCGGCCATCGGGCTATTCGGGATCTCCGGCCCAGGGTGGCGAGTCGGGTCGCGGCCCGAGAATCGATTCGACCTGCGCCTGATCGAGATGTTCGTGCTCGAGCAGTTGCTTGGCCAGGGTCTCGAGCAGGTTCCGATTCTCGACGAGGGCCGTCCGGGCCTGCTCGAAACAGGTTCGAAGGATGTCGATGCCTTCCTTGTCCAGCGCACTTTCGAGCTCCTCGGAATGGGGGGCCTGCTGGTAGGCCGGTCCGAGATAGCCCGCGCCCTGCTGCCATGCGAGGGAGAGGTTCGGCGCGGACTCGCTCATGCCATAGACGGTGAGCATCTGCCGGACGATCTCGCTCGCCTTCTGGAGGTCGTCGGAAGCCCCGGTCGAGATTTCGCCGAACACGACGTCTTCCGAAGCACGTCCGCCGAGCAGGATCCGGACCCGATCGAGGAGCTGTTCCCGGGACATCAGGTAACGGTCTTCGAGGGGCATCTGGAGCGTGTAGCCGAGGGCGCCTTCGCCGCGGGGGATGATCGAGATCTTCTGGATCGGGTCGCCCCCGGGCGTGAGATAGCCGACGAGCGCGTGTCCCGATTCGTGATAGGCGATCGTCTCGTGTTCCTTCGGTGTGACGACGCGACTCTTTCGCTCGGGGCCCGCGATCGCGCGCTCGATCGCTTCCTGGAAGTCCTCCTTCTGGACGACTGCGTGGCCTCGTCGGATCGCGACCAGGGCGGCTTCGTTGCAGACGTTGGCAATGTCCGCACCGACCATGCCAGGGGTCTGTGCGGCCAGGGAATCGAAATCGACATCATCCGCGATCTGCAGCTTCCGGGCGTGGACGCGGAAGATCGCGGCACGCCCTTCGCGTCCCGGACGGTCCAGCACGATCCGGCGATCGAAGCGCCCCGGGCGAAGCAGGGCGGGATCGAGGATCTCGGGACGGTTCGTCGCCGCGAGAAGCACCACGCCGGAACTCGTGTCGAAACCGTCCATCTCGACCAGCAGCTGGTTCAGCGTGTTCTCGCGCTCGTCGTAGCCACCGGTCACGAATCCGACGTTCTGGGCCCGGGCCTTGCCGATCGCGTCGAGTTCGTCGATGAAGATGATGCAAGGGGCGGCCTTCTTGGCGCTCTCGAAGAGATCCCGTACCCGGGCGGCCCCGACGCCGACGAACATCTCGACGAAATCCGACCCGGAGAGGCTGAAAAAGGGCACGTGCGATTCGCCGGCGATCGCGCGGGCGAGGAGGGTCTTGCCCGTGCCCGGCGGACCGACGAGCAGGGCGCCTTTGGGCAGCTTGGCCCCGAGTCGCGTGTATTTCTCCGGGTCGTGCAGGAAGGAGACGATCTCCTTCGTCTCTTCGATCGCCTCGTCGACGCCCGCGAGATCCGAAAAGCGGACGTGCGTCTCGGGATCGACTTCGTAGATCTTCGCCTTGCTCTGGCCCATGGTCAGCATGCCCGGCCCGCTGCCCATCCGACGCATGAAATAGCCCCAGACGAGGAAGAGCAGGCCGAAGGGGACGACCCAGTTGAGCAGGAAATTCTGCAGCCAGCGGGATTCGATGCGGCCCCGGTACTCGATGTCCTTCTCTTCGAGCAGCTTCAGGAGTTCGGGATCTTCCAGGCGGACCACGGTGAAATGGCGCGCGCGTTCCGTCAGGGCCGCCTTCTGCCGATTCTCGAGGTCACTCGGAACCTGCCGGAGTTCGCTCCAGATCCGGAGTGGATTCCAGGGGGCGCGTTTGGCCGGGATCTCGAGCGGGCTGTCGGCCTCGGTGCGGTCTCGGACGGGCTCGTCCGGGCTTCCATTCGGGTCGACGAACCGCCCGTAGATCCTTTCCTGGGTGAGTACGACCCGTTCGATCCTTCCCTGCTCGAGCGCATCGCGAAACTCGCTATAGGGGATCTCCTTCACGTCCGCGCCGGAGAAGAAGAGCGACTGAAGGAAGAGGAAGAGGAAGAAGAGACTGAGGTAGTACCAGATCGAGAACTGCGCTCGGGGCCCCAGATCATCGAGGCCCGGTCGTTTCTTCTCCTTGCCGGGGGGTTCGGTCCGGGAGTAGCCTACGGCCTTGTTCGGTTCGTTGGTCGTCGTCTCGTCCGTGTCGTCAGCCATGGGGTGAGTATACGATGCCTCGAAGGAGGTAAAAGGTCTTTCTCGCCGGCGGGGAGGGGGCTCAGAGGATCCGGACCCTTGTCGGGGTGGCATTCCGGTCGGTCGTGTCTACTCCTTGCCCTTGCTGTTTCCTGGGGCGGTGACCGGCGCGGGACGGCGGTGGCATAGGCTCGATGGGAACCTGATGGAGGGGGGCGGCTCATGAAGGCAGGATCTTCGGGTTCCGATCCATGGGCGCGGATGGATGCCTGGTGGCGTGCCGCGAACTACCTGTCCGTAGGGCAGATCTACCTGCTGGCCAATCCGCTGCTTCGGGAGCCGCTCTCTCTCGAGCATGTGAAGCCGCGCTTGATCGGCCATTTCGGAACGACACCGGGACTCAACTTCATCTACGTCCATCTCAATCGGGTGATCGTCGACCGCGATCTCGATGTCCTCTACGTCACGGGGCCGGGCCATGGCGCGCCGGGCATCGTGGCCAATACCTGGCTCGAGGGAACCTACAGCGAACTCTATCCCGAGGTGTCCCAGGACGAGGCCGGCATGGAGCGGCTTTTCCGGCAGTTCTCCTTTCCGGGCGGCATTCCGAGTCATACCGCCCCCGAAACCCCCGGATCGATCCACGAGGGCGGCGAACTCGGTTATTCCCTGACCCATGCGTACGGGGCGGCCTTCGACAACCCGGAACTCGTCGTGGCCTGCGTCGTCGGTGACGGCGAGGCCGAGACCGGTCCCCTGGCCACGAGCTGGCATTCGAACAAGTTCCTGAATCCCGCCCGGGATGGCGCGGTCCTGCCGATCCTCCAGCTGAATGGCTGGAAGATCGCGAACCCGACGTTGCTCGCGAGAATGAGCGATGCCGAGCTGACCCGGCTTTTCGAGGGCTACGGTTATTCGCCGCGCTTCGTCGAGGGGGACGATCCGATGGCGCTGCATCCGGTCATGGCGCGAGCACTCGATGGCGCGCTCGACGAGATCCACGAGATCCAGCAGGCTGCTCGCGAGCGAGGGCGGGAGACACGGCCATGCTGGCCGATGATCGTGCTACGGACGCCCAAGGGCTGGACAGGACCGAAGGTAGTCGACGGCCTGCCCGTCGAGGGGACCTGGCGGGCGCATCAGGTGCCCCTCGCGGGCCTGCATGACAACCCGGAACACCTTCGCATGCTCGAGGAATGGCTGAAGAGCTATCGGCCCGAGGAACTCTTCGATGCGAAGGGGACGCCCGCGGCCGGGATCACCGGGCTCGCGCCGAAGGGAACGCGCCGGATGGGCGCGAATCCGCATTCGAATGGCGGAACCCTGCTACGGGCCCTCCAGATTCCGGACTACCGGGACTACGCCGTCGAGGTGCCCGAACCCGGCGTCGTCACCGCCGAGGCGACCCGGGTTCTGGGTGGTCTGCTGCGCGACGTGATGCAGGCGAATCTCGAGAGCCGGAATTTCCGCATCTTCGGACCCGACGAGACGGCTTCGAATCGCCTGTCGGCGATTCTCGACGTGACGGACAAGGGGTTCATGGGCCCCTTCGAAGACGTCGACGAACACCTTTCCCCCGATGGCCGCGTGCTCGAGGTCCTGTCCGAGCACCTCTGCCAGGGATGGCTCGAGGGTTATCTGCTGACCGGTCGGCACGGGTTCTTCTCGTGCTACGAGGCCTTCATCCACATCGTCGATTCGATGTTCAATCAGCACGCGAAATGGTTGAAGGTGAGCCGGGAGGTCCCATGGCGCCGTCCCATCGCGTCGCTCACCTACCTGCTGACCTCCCACGTGTGGCGCCAGGATCACAACGGATTCAGCCATCAGGATCCCGGCTTCCTCGATCATGTCGTGAACAAGAAGGCCGACGTCATCCGGGTCTACCTGCCCCCGGACGCGAACACGCTGCTCGTGGTGGCCGACCGGTGCCTTCGTTCGAAGAACCTGATCAACGTGATCGTCGCGGGAAAGCAGCCCGAGAGGCAGTTTCTCGACATGGCCTCCGCGATCGGACATTGCGAAGCGGGCGCGGGGATCTGGTCCTGGGCGAGCAGCGACGAGGGCGGCGTACCCGACGTCGTGATGGCTTGTGCCGGCGACGTTCCGACCCTCGAGACGCTGGCGGCGACACGTCTGTTGCGGCGATTCTTTCCCGACCTTCGGGTTCGCGTCGTGAATGTCGTCGATCTGATGGTGCTCCAGCCGAGGAGTGAACATCCCAATGGGCTTGGCGATCGGGATTTCGATGCCCTCTTCACCGAGGACAAGCCGATCATCTTCGCCTTCCACGGCTATCCCTGGCTGATCCACCGGCTGGCCTATCGACGGACGAACCATGCGAATCTCCACGTTCGGGGCTACAAAGAAGAGGGAACGACGACGACGCCCTTCGACATGGTGGTTCGCAATGACCTCGATCGATTCCACCTCGTGCTCGACGTGATCGATCGGGTTCCCGATCTCGCATCCGCCGAGGTGGCGACGGCACGGCGCTGGATCGAGGACAAGCTGGCCGAACACCGTCGCCATATCCGGGAATACGGGGAAGACCTGCCGGAGATCCGCGACTGGCGCTGGGAAGACGAGCCGGCCGCATCATCCCCGGGAGATTGAGCCGCGAGAACGATCGAGGCGCGCAGGGGGCGATCCGGGCTCTTTCCGGGGAATTGAGGCGGGCATGAAGTGAAGAACGCCGCCCGAAGAGGATGAACGAAGCAAGTAGAAGACAGAGGACGGAGGGGAGGGCGTTTGACGGAGAGATCGGGGACGGAATCGGTATCGGAGGAGGATCTGAATCCCTATCGGATCGCACAGCGGCAATTCGATCTCGCGAGTCGCTATCTGCCCGACCTGAAGACCGGGCTCATCGAATCCCTGAAGCGCCCGCGGCGGACCGTGACG
>DRKE01000428.1 GCA_011051925.1 Deltaproteobacteria bacterium | reverse complement strand
CGTCCAGTCGTAGCCCGATCGGCCGCGGGCACCCGCGCCGGTTCCGCGGATCGAGGCACCGCCGGCCTCGAGCAGGCGGATGAGGGGAATCCGGCGGCCGACCGCCAGTTCCTCCGCGTAGAGGCCCTTCTTGAGGCCCGCCTGGGAGTAGGCGCCGCCGCGAATCGTGAAATCGTCGCCACAGACGACGACCGGTCGCTCGTCGATCCGCGCCGTCCCGACCACGACGCCCGTCGGTTCGAAATCCGGGACCCCGTCGCTGGTATCGGGGTCGAGGCCCTGCCCGGCGATCCGACCCCGCTCCCGGAAGGAGTCGCGATCGACGAGGCCGTCGATCCGTTCGCGCACGGTCATCCGGCCGCGCTCGTGCTGCTTCGCCACGGCCTCGCTCCCACCCATCTCGAGCGCGCGGGCCCGTCTGCGCTCGATCTCGTCGACTTCGGGTTTCCAGCTCATGGAGCGAACGCTATCACAGCGGCTCGGGTTGGCTGCTTCGTGTCGTGGTACGCTCCGAACCCGGGCGGAACCGGATCATCGAGGAGGCATGTCCTTGGAAATCGCGGGCAGGAACATCGTCGTGACGGGTGGAGCGAACGGAATCGGCAGGGCGCTCTGCGAGCGCTTCGCGAAGGAGGGGGCCGCACGGATCACGGTCGTCGATCTCGATGAGGACAACGCGGCGAAGGTGGCCGAAAGCGTCGGAGGTATTTCGCGCCGCGTCGACGTCGCGAATCGAGACGAGATCGAAGCGCTGGTCCGGGAGGTCGAGGAGGCATCGGGGCCGATCGATCTCTTCGTGTCGAATGCGGGGATCGCCATCCCGGGTGGTCCCGAAGTCGAAGTCGATGCGTGGAACCGGATCTGGGACATCAACGTGATGGCGCATGTCCATGCGGCCCACGCCCTGCTCCCCTCGATGCTCGAACGCGGAGAGGGCTATCTGCTGAATACGTGTTCGGCCGCGGGTCTGCTCTCCCAGATCGGGTCCGCCCCCTATGCCGTCACCAAGCATGCGGCGGTCGCCTTCGCAGAATGGATCTCGATCACCTATGGCAACCGCGGGATCAAGGTCTCCGTGCTCTGCCCCCAGGCCGTTCGCACGAACATGACGGCCGGGGTGGAAGGCGGAGGTGTCGCCGGGGTCGACGGCATGATCGAGCCCGAGGAACTCGCGGAGACGACGGTCGCGGGTCTGCGCTCGGAGGAGTTCCTCATCCTGCCCCATGAGACCGTGCGGAAATACTATGCGCGCAAGGGGCAGGACATCGACCGCTGGCTGGCGGGCATGCGTCGGCTCGCGGATCAGTACAGCGAGCCGATCTGACGAAGGCGATCGGGAGGTCGAGACCGGATTCCGCCCTGACGACGGCCGGACGGAAGCAGATCCTCGGCCCGGGGCCTGTCCTGCCGAAGCGGAGCGATCGTTCTCGTCCGCGCTTGCGGCCTGCTCGTGCCCGATTTCCGGGGCTTTACAAGTTTCAAGACGCGGCGTATCGTTATTGCCGAACCGATTCGACGAGGCGCCGCTGCATGCAATTCAACCTGTCCGCCGAGGAACAGGCCTTCGAGGACGAGGTCGTGGCCTTCCTCGAGGCGAATCGCTCGCCCGACGTGATGGACGAGAATCCCGAGCATCTTTCCCAGACGGTCGAGACGCCGGCCAAACGCGCCTTCATGCGCAAGCTCGCCGAGAAGGGCTGGCTCGGGATGTCCTGGCCGAAGGAATACGGCGGGCAGGAGCGCTCGGGGATCTACGATTTCATCCTGACCGAAGCGCTTTCCCGCTACGGCTGTCCCCAACCCGGCAAGGGGGTGGGCATCGTCGGCAAGACGATCATCCGTCATGGGAACGAGGAGCTGAAGCGCTATTTCCTGCCGAGGATCATTCGCGGAGAGATCGAATTCGCGATCGGCTACAGCGAGCCCCAGGCGGGCTCCGATGCAGCCGCCATGGAATTGAAGGCGACACGCGACGACGAGCGCGGCGGCTGGGTCCTTTCCGGGCACAAGATCTGGACGACGTCGGCCCACTTCGCGGACTGGTACTGGGTCGGTGCGCGAACCGGACCCCACAAGTACAAGGGCATCACGCTCTTCCTGGTTCCGATGGACCACGAGGGCTTCGAGATCCATCCGACCTGGACGATCGGAGACGAACGGACGAACGAGGTCTTCTTCAATGAGGTCTTCGTGCCCGACTCGCATGTCGTGGGCGAGGTGGGGGAGGGCTGGACCTACATCTGCGAGGCCCTCGATCTCGAACGCTTCGCGATGCTTCCGGTCGGCCCGGTCGAGATGAAGCTCGAGGGCCTGGTCGGGCATGTCCGGGAGGCGACCCTCGACGGCCGGCCCCTCGCCGAAGACCCGGTCGTGCGACACGAGATCGCCACCCTCGCGGCCGAACTCGAGGTCGCGCGAAAACTCCAACGGAAGGTGATCAGCGAAGCGCTCAAGGACCGCGCGCCGACCGTCGAGGCAGCGATGTACAAACTCTGGCAATCCCGGCTCGGTCAGAAGATCGCCAACGCGGCCCTGGACATGATGGGCCCGGATGCACAGCTGAAGCCCGGCGAGCCCGAGGCGCCGGTCGGAGGCCGCTTCGAACGCTCCTATCGCTACACGGTGGTCGACACGATCGGTGGGGGTACGTCCGAGGTCCAGAAGAACATCATCGCGCGGCGGGGCCTCGGCCTGCCGAAGAATTTCTAGGTCGGAGTCGCGTCGCGGTGTCCGATCCCGAACATTCGAATGGCCCACTCCTCGAGGGCGTCACGGTCCTGAACCTCGGCAGTGTCGGCCCCGCGGCGCGGGCAGGGCGCATGCTCGCCGACTACGGTGCCCGGGTCGTCCAGATCGCTCCGGTGTCGAAGAAGGGGGCTCTCCAGACGCGCCCCGTCTACCACACCTACGGCGCGGGCCGGGACTTCCTGCGAATGCGCCTCGACCTGAAATCCGACGCGGGTCGGGAGGCGCTGCTGCGATTGACGGAGAAGGCGGATGTCCTGATCGAATCCTTCCGGCCGGGTGTCGTCGATCGCCTGGGGATCGGCTGGGAGGTCGTCCACGAGCGGAATCCGCGACTCGTCTACTGCTCGACCACGGGTTATGGGCAGGACGGCCCGGCTTCGACCTGGGCGGGACACGATCTCAACTATCTCGCGATGTCGGGCTTTCTCGCCTGCAGCGAGCCGCGCGCGGACGGCGGCCCGCCGATTCCCGGGGCGACGGTCGCGGATAGCGCGGGGGGCGGAATGCAGGCCGTGATGGCGATCCTGGCCGCGATCGTGAAATGCGAGCGCACGGGGCGGGGCGCCTACCTCGATGTCTCGGCGGCAGAGGGGGCGATCTCGCTGATGTCGCTCTCGATCGATCAGTTCCTGGCGGAGGGCGAGGTCGCGGGCCCGCGTCAGGTGCTGCTGACCGGGCGCTATGCCTTCTATGACCTCTACGAAACGAGCGATGGGAAATGGATTTCGGTCGGCGCGATCGAGCCGCATTTCTATCGCAACCTGTGCGAGCGGCTGGGGCTCGGGCAGTACCGGGACGATCAATACGCCGAAGAGAAGCAGGACGAGATCCGCGAGGCCTTCCGCGCCGCCTTCCGGTCGCGGACCCGGGACGAATGGGCGGCGGAGCTGGCGCCTCACGACACCTGCGTGGCGCCCGTGCTCACGATTCCCGAGGTCGCGCGCGATCCCCATTGGCGGGAGCGGGGTGTCTTCATGGAAGCGGAACATCCCGACCGCGGCGTTTTCGAGCAGGTCGCGCCGATCCTAGCGGGTGGGATTCGCGACCGTCCCCGCCATCGCGTCCGAACGGGTGACGAGACCGACAGCCGGGATCTGCTGGCCACGGCGGGCTATTCGGAGACGGAGATCGCGAAGCTTCTCGAGGAGGGGGCCGTGGAGTGAGATCCGCGGCGCGGCCCCGGACACGAAACGGTCGGCACACGTCGGAGCCTTGATCCGGCGAGGTCGGGATCGACTCCACGGAATCGGGAAGTGAAGGCGAAGCAGAAAAACGGAAACGGAAAAAGAAGAACGGAAGAAAGCGAGAACACGGGAAAGGAGGATACATGGCGGCGCAATCGGCCGATGATCTGCCCGAAGAGGTCCAGTCCTGGATCGGGCAGGAGCGTTATACGGAAAAGACCGAGTTTCCGATCGAGATGGGCTACGTACTGACGACCCTGTCGGCGACCCAGAACGGGAATCCACTCTATTGGGACGAGAAGGTCGCTGAAGAACTGACCGACGGCCCGATCACGCTTCCGACGATGGTTTCGGTCTGGTTCCGACCCCACGACTGGTCGCCGGGCCGGACGGAGCCGGCCGTTCCCCTCCAGCTCCATTTCGACCTGAAGGACCGACTGGGGTTGCCCGAGGCGGTCATGAGCGACAATACGATCGTCTTCGGCGAGCCGATCCGACCGGGCGACGAATTGACGACGACACAGATCCTCTATTCGGTCTCGCCCCTCAAGAAGACCCGGGTCGGCAGGGGGCGCTTCTGGGACTTCGGGGTGCGGATCGTCAATCAGCGCGGAGAACTCTGCGCGGAAGAGCGGTACACGGGTTTCGGATACAACCGGGATCCCGAGGCGGATGCGGACAGGGAAGGAACGAAATGACGACGAATCTCCTGCTGGGCGACGTGAAGGAAGGAGCCGAACTGCCGATCCTCGAAAAGGAGGTGAAGCCCGTGACGGTCGTGCTCGGCGCGATGGCGAGCCGCGACTGGCGTCCGCAACACCACGACTACAAGTTCGCGACCGAGAACAACGGTCTCCAGGACATCTTCATGAACACGCCGAACCTCGCGGCCTGGTTCGAGCGCTACCTGACGGATTGGACGGGTCCGAAGGGGCGTCTGGGACGCATCAAGTTCCGCATGAAGGATTCGATCTATCCCGGCGACACGATGCGATTCGCCGGGAAGGTCACGGGGATCGAGAAGGCGGCGCCCGGCGTCGGATGGGTCGACGTTTCGATCGAGCTGACGGCCGGCGAGAAGGATTGCGTCGCTTGCGAGGCCCGGATCGCGGTCCCCGAGACACCCGAAGCGAATCCCTGGAAGCTCAGAGGCGATGACTGGAAACCCTGACGATGGATCTCGACTTCAGTGAAGAGCAGGAGAGGCTCCGCGAAATGGTGCGGGGCGTGTGCGCGGAGTCTTCGCCAGTCGCGGTCGTTCGCGAAGCCGAAGACGATCCGATGGGCGTGCCCGAGGCGCTTTGGAAGCAGCTCGGCGAGCTCGGCCTGATCGGGATCCTGATTCCGGAAGAGCACGGCGGACAGGGCCAGTCCCTTCTCGAAGCCGCGATCGTCTACGAGGAATTCGGTCGGGCGCTCGCGCCGATTCCGCATTTCGTTTCCGCGGTCCTTTCGGCGGAGGCGCTGGGCCAGGCGGGCAGCGCGGACCAGAAGCGGACCTGGCTCCCTCGGATCGCGTCGGGAGAGGCGATCCTGACACCCGCATGGTTGGAACCGGAGCATGGCTTCGGGCCCCGAGGCGTCCAGATGAAGGGCGAGATCGACGGAGAGGACATCCTTCTCAGCGGGACGAAACTCCATGTGCCCTACGCGGCGATCGCCGAGCGACTCATCGTGCTTGCTCGCACGGGGGAGGGGGACACGGGGATCGATCTCTTTCTCGTCGACCCGAAGAGCGAGGGCGTCCGACTCTCCCAGCGAAGGAATCTCGGGTCGGAGACGACCTACCGGGTCGATTTCGACCGCGTACGGGTTCCGCTCGCGGATCGGATCGGAGCTGCACATTCGGGTTGGGGAACCTGGGAGGGGGTCATGCTCGATGCGATCGTACTGGCGGCGGCCCAGGCCGCGGGGGGTGCGCGGCGTGCCCTCGAGTTGACCGTCGAGTATGCCAACACGCGAGAGCAGTTCGGAAAGCCCCTGGGTGCCTTCCAGGCGATCTCGCACGGGCTGGCCGACGCGGCGACGGCGATCGAGGGAGGCGCCACCCTGGTCTACGAGGCGGCCTGGTCCCGCTCCGAGGGGAATCCGCCTTCCCGGTTGGCGCCGATGGCCAAGCTCTTCATGTGTCGGGCCTATCGGGACACGACGGCTTTCTGTCAGCAGGTCTGGGGGGGCGTCGGCTTCACGATCGAATACGACATCCAGCTCTATTTCCGCCGTGCGAAGCAGCTCCAGCTTTCGTGGTGGGACGATCGGTACCTGAGCGACCGGGTCGCAGCGGCGGTCCTCGACGCCTGAACGCGCCTGAGGAAGCTCTGCAGGACCCGCCCGACATGCTACGACCGTGTCGGGGGTCTCGAGCTGGCGAACCTCCATGCAGTGCGACACGAGTCGATCCCGAGAGAGGCGAGGGCGGCGCTGTGATCGAGGCGCCCCGATCACGGCACGGCGGCGTGTGCAGAGGTTCCCTAGCCATTCACCGGTCGGATCATCTCTTCGCCGAGCTGGCGGATCTTGTCCTTCTTGTCCTGGAGCGACGCGCCGGGGGGCAGCTGGTATTCGAGGGGCCAGCTGACGGTGCCCGTCATGCCGAGTTCCATCAGGCGCTGCATCTTTTCGGGGGGCAGTTGCTCGGAGAGGGGGACGAGGCAATCGAAGGGCTCGTTCTCGCGTCCGAATCGCACGCGCTGTCTTCGCAGTTCGCTCAGGAGTTCGACGGTCTGGTCGAAGCCCGTGCCGGCCCCCGTCCACCCGTCGCAGAATTGCGCCGCCCGCCGAAGGGCAGCGGGGTTCATGCCGCCCGCCCACATCGGAACCTTCTCCGTTGGAAGCGGGGAGAGGCGCAGCGGCGCGAAGGAATAGAACTCGCCGTTCGCCTCGACGACTTCGCCGGCGAGCAGTCGCTGGATGATCGGGATCTGTTCGTCCATCCGCTTCCCCCGGCGTTCGAAGGGGACGTCCAGGATTTCGTACTCCTCGCGCAGCCAGCCCGCGCCGAAACCGAGGATCGTCCGGTTCTTCGAGAAGACGGCGGCCGTGCTGACGCCCTTGGCGATCTCGATCGGGTGGCGAAGGGGAAGGATGTAGACGTTGGTGAGGAATCGCAGCCGGGTCGTCACCTGGGAGAGGGCCGAGATCGTCGCGAAGGCCTCGGGGAAGGGCGTCGTTCCGTCGAAGGGGGCTTCACCGCTGTCGTCGTAGGGATAGCGGGAAGTGAATCGTTCCGGCGCGAAGACGTGATCGGCCAGCAGGATCCCTTCGAATCCGGCCTCCTCGATGGTGGGAACCAGCTCGAGCATGTCGTCGGGATGGGTGAAGGGGAGGGATTGCCAGAATTGCATGATCGATTCCTCGGGTCGGGGCCCGCATCGGGATCGTTCGTTCGCGAGTCGCGCGAATCGAACGACACGTCCCACGCGGTCTGCCGGACACGGCAGCCGGAGAGGGAAGGCGGATCATCGCAAAACGATGACTTCGCGGCCAACCCGATCCCGCGCCCGCATCGGCCGGACGGCCGAGAACTGATCTATCCTTTTTCTTCGTTTTCCGAGGCGCGCTCCATCGCAGAGCGGGCTCTCGAAGGGAGTGTCGTCGATGGTCGATCGGATCGGGGTGGTCGGCGCGTCGCTGGCAGGCTTGCGGACCGTGCAGGCGCTGCGTCGCGAGGGGCATGCGGGAAGGATCATCGTCGTCGGCGACGAGCCGGAGCCCCCCTATGATCGACCGCCGCTTTCGAAACAGTTCCTGGTCGAAGACTGGGAGGAGGAACGGCTCCGGTTCGCCCATGCCGCAGAGGCGGATCCCGCGACGGAATGGCGGCTCGGACAGCCGGTGACATCGCTCGAAACCGGGCCCCTGGGGCTCGAGCTCGAGGACGGATCTCGGCTACGGGACCTCGACGCCGTCGTGATCGCGACGGGCGCACGGGCGCGGCGCCTGCCTTTCGGTCGGGGCCTCGAAGGCATCCATACCCTGAGATCCCTGGCCGATGCGCGGGCGCTCCGGGTCGATCTGGCGTCTTCGCGGCGGGTCGTCGTCGTGGGAGCGGGTTTCATCGGCATGGAGATCGCCGCGAGCTGTCGGCAGAAGGGGCTCGAAGTGACCGTGGTCGATCCGCTCCCCGCTCCCCTCGTCCGCGGTCTCGGTCCGATCCTCGGCGAGCGGGTCGCGAAGCGACATCGGGAGGCTGGAGTCGCCTTCCATCTGGGCGTGGGCGTCGAGGATTTCGAGGGCGATGCGCGGGTGGTGGGGGTCCGACTGGCGGATGGGACGAACCTGCCCGCCGATCTCGTCGTGGTCGGGATCGGAGCGGTTCCGGCAACCGATTGGCTCGCCACGAATGGGATCGAGGGGGCGCGAATCGAGATCGACAATGGCATCCGCTGTGATGCGACGGGCTTCACGGGATGTGCGGGGATCTTCGCCCTGGGCGACTGCGCCCGCTGGGACCATCCCCGTGATCCGGCGAACCCCCGCTTCGAACACTGGACGAACGCCGTCGAGCAGGCGGACGTCGTCGCCCAGCGCATCGTGAAGGGCGAGGCACCGGATTTCGCGCCGGTCCCCTATGTCTGGACCGATCAGTTCGAGTTGCGGATCGCGATCGTGGGCGAAGTCCGGGAGGGAGACGAGATGCGCGTCGGGCTCGGGTCGCTCGAGGACGATCGCTTCCTCGCGCTGTTCGGTCGGGAGGGAAGGCTCACGGGTGCCGTCGGCTTCAAGCGTCCTCGACAGCTGAACGCCTGCCGCAAGAGGATTGCGGAGGGGATGGGATTCGGGGAGGCGGTGGAGGCCCTTCTGTAGGTCGCCACCGCGAATCAGGTCTGGACGGGCCTTGAACTTCTTCGTGCGCCCCGTCTTCGCCGCATCGGGCTCGCCGGCGCGGTCTACGGTTCCGGGCCGGTCGCGGCGGCGCGCGCTGCGAGGCTTCGGACCGCCCCCGATCGGACAACGACCCGTTCGGGACGCGTCACCGGGGCAGTGCCGGGCTGGCAGGGGAACCGCGGGCGTTCAGGTCCGCCAGGTGATCGGCAGCTTCCAGTACCCCTGCACGAATTCCGTCTGCAGCCTTTCCGCCCCGTCGAGGTCGACTTCGTAGTCCGGGATCCGCCGAAGCAGTTCTTCGAGGCAGACCTTCGCCTCGAGGCGGGCGACGTTGATGCCGAGGCACGAATGGGGGCCGTAGCCGAAGCTCAGGATCCGCGGCGGTCGACGCAGGATGT
>DRKE01000427.1 GCA_011051925.1 Deltaproteobacteria bacterium | reverse complement strand
TCGTCACAGGCATAGCCGAACATCATGCCCTGGTCGCCCGCACCCTGCTCCTTGTGGAGTCCCTCGCCCTCGCTGACGCCCTGGGAGATGTCCGGGCTCTGTTTTCCGAGCGCGACCTGGACGGCACAGGTCGTCGCGTCGAATCCCATCTCCGAACTCGTGTAGCCGATGTCGTGAACGACACCGCGGACGATCGTCGGGATCTCGACGACGGCCGTCGTCGTGACCTCGCCGCAGACCAGCACGAGACCGGTCGTCGTAGCTGTTTCACAGGCGACCCGCGCCCCGGGGTCCTGAGCCAGCATCGCATCCAGAATCGCGTCGGATATCTGGTCGCACATCTTGTCCGGATGGCCCATGGAGACCGATTCGGAGGTGAACATCAAACGCGATCCCATCGTGCTCTCCCAATTCGTGAGGGCCGCAGGGTAGGCGACAGGTCCGCGGGGATCAATCGGCGGACGCCCCGCCGGAAGGGGATGGCCCCGCACCACGGGGCCCGCGCGACCCCGTCGGGAGCAGGCAGAGGCCTGCCGGCCGATCGGACGGCCCGTCTGTCGATCACGGCTCGGCGAGTTCCTCTTCGTGGGCCTCGATCAGGGCCCCGAGCTGCGCGACGGCCTCTTCCGCATCGACCCCCACCGCGCGGATGCACAAGGCCGTCCCCTGGGTCGCCGCCAGACACAGGATCGAGAGGACACTCGACCCGCTGACCCACTCGTCCCCGCGGCCGATCGAGATCTCGGATTCGAAGCGACCGGCCAACGAGGCAAAGCGCCCCGCCGGCCGCGCATGCAGGCCCATCGGCGACCGGACGGTGAACACGCCCTCCGCTTCAGGAACGTCGCTCATGAATCGCCTTCGGGAACGAGTTCGCTGGCGACGGAGATGTTGCGTTGGCCATAGGCCTTGATGAACTTCGCGAGTTCGTCGAGGGGTTTCTCCTCGCGCATGGTCGCCAGTTTGATCAGCATCGGCAGGTTCATGCCCGTCACGACCTCGACCTGATGTTCGTCGTGGAACGAAAGACTCATGTTCGAAGGTGTCCCCCCGAACATGTCGGTCAGGATCAACACGCCTTCGCCTCGATCGGCCGACTTCAGTCCCGCCGCGATCCCGCTGCGGATCTCCTCGACCGACATCGTCGGGTCGACCGAAACCGCCTCGAATTGCGGTGCCTCGGGCAGGATCAGGCGCAGCGCCTGGAGGAATTCCTCCCCCAGGCGGTAATGGGTCACGATCAATACGCCGATCTTCAAAGCGGTCTCTCCACGTCCCGATGGGTCACGTTCACCTCCCGCCCGCTCGCGCGCAAGCGCTCGCCCATCGCCTCGGCGATGGCCACCGAGCGATGACGACCTCCCGTGCAGCCCACGCCGATCGTGACATAGGCCTTGCCCTCTTCATCATAGAAGGGAAGAAGATACCGGACGAAATCGTCGAGGCGCCGGAAGAAGGCTTCCCCGCGCGGATTCTTCAGGACGTAGTCCGCCACCTCGGCGTCCCGACCGTTTCCATGCCGCAGGCTCTCTTCGAAATACGGATTCGGAAGGAAGCGGACGTCGAAGAGCAGTTCGACAGCGGCCGGTGTCCCGTGCCGGAAGCCGAAGGAAACGAGGTTGATCACGGTTTCCCGGGACGTGCCCGACACCTGTCGGACGATCGCTTCCTTCAGTTGATGGACGTTGAGCAGGGTCGTATCGATCTTGAGGTCCGCCACGCGAGCCACGTTCTCGAGCAACGCCCTTTCCCGGTCGATGCCATCCCGGACCGATCCACCGGGTGAGAGCGGATGCACCCGCCGGGTCTCGCGATAGCGTCGCTCGAGCACTTCGTCGGCGCAATCGAGGAAGAAGACGTCGACTGCCACGCCCTGCCCCCGGAGATCCCCGATCACTTCGGGAAAGCGCTCGAGGAAGTTCTTCTCCCGCGCGTCGAGAGCGAGGGCGATCTTCTCGATCGGCGAGCTGGCCTTCGTACAGAGCCCGAGGAATTGCGGCACCAGCTGGACGGGAAGATTGTCCACGCAGTAGAAGGAAAGGTCCTCGAGCGCGGCCATCGCGGTCGTCTTGCCCGAACCCGAAAGACCGCTCACGAACACGATCCGCTGGGAGCTCTCCTCGCTCAAATTCCCTCTCCATCGATCGCGCCCGGACTGCCGAGCATTCCCCCGACCGACCGCAAGCGTTCATCCAGGCGACGTGCGGCATTGATGCCGCGCTCCCGAAGCTGCCAATCCCGGACGGCGAGCTCGACCAGGGTGGCGATGTTGCTGGCCGCATGGACCGGAAGCACGACCGCCGGCAGCTCCACCCCGAAAATCGTCTCCCGCAGCCGATCGAGTCCGATCCGTTCGAATTCGACCCCGCTCTCCCATTCCTCGAGGCGGACGACGAAGCCGACCTTGCATTCGTCGAGCGTCGCCTCCGACCCGAAGAGATCGGAGACGCTCATCAGTCCCAGGCCCCGGACTTCGATGAAGTGTCGGATGTGTTCGGGAGACCAACCGAGCAGTCCGCGTCCCTCGTCGACCTGCCGGAATCGAACGACGTCATCGGCAACGAGTCGCTGTCCCCGCCTCACCAGCTCGATCACGCACTCGCTCTTCCCGACCCCGCTCGGCCCGAGAATCAACACCCCGACCCCGAGGACCTCGACCAGCGAGCCATGGAGTTGATGTTCGGGAGAGGTCGGATGAACGCCCAACGAAGCCCTCCTCAGAACTTCGCGTCTTCCTCTTCGATCGCGCGAAAAATCTCGTCGAGATCCGACGCGGCGAGCAGCTTCTCTCGAAAGCTGGCGTCGCGGAAGAATCGCGAGATGCGGGCCAGGGCCTTCAGATGCTGACCCCCCGATTGCTCGGGGACGACGAGCAGGAAGAGCAGCTGGGTCGGCTGGCCGTCGATCGAGTCGAAATCGACCCCCTGCTTGCTCCGAGCGAAGGCCGCCACGAGGCGATCAAGATCCCGCACCTTCCCATGGGGAATCGCGACCCCCTCGCCGATCCCGGTGCTCTGGAGCGCTTCCCGTTCGCGCAGCACGCCCAACAGGGATTCGGCTTCGAGGGCCGGCTCCGCCGCGGCCAGCGAAGCCGCCATCTCGGCCAGCAGGCCGTCCTTGTCGGTCGATTCGACGTCCAGGATCGAGGCATCGCGCACGAGAATGTCGGTGATCTTCATGGCCGCTCCGAGGTGCGGGCGCACTCTATCCAGTCCGCGCCCATCCCGCTATCCCCGACCGCTGAGGAGGGCCGACCGGCCGCCGGACCGCCCCGCCACCCGCTCCCTCGTGTTTCCGGGGGCCCGCCCATCGGGTCAGCAGATCTGTCTTCGCTTGGTCGAGGAAAGAATGTTCATCGCTTCGCGGTACTTCGTGACCGTTCGCCGGGCGATGTCGATATTGGCGGCCTTGAGCATCTCGGCGATCCGCTGATCCGACATCGGACGCATCGGATCCTCGCTTTCGATGATCTTGCGGATCCTCTCCTTCACGCTCTCACTGGCCAGGGCCTCACCGCCGTCGAAGCGGCCGATGCTCGAGTTGAAGAAGTACTTGAGTTCGAAGATGCCCTGGGGCGTGTGGACGTATTTGTTGGTCGTCACCCGGCTGACGGTCGACTCGTGCATCTCGATGTCGTCGGCCACGTCGCGCAGGTTCAGCGGCTTCAGATGGGCAATCCCGCGTTCGAAGAAATCCCGCTGGAAGGAGATGATGCTCTGCATCACCTTGTAGATCGTCCGTTGGCGTTGATGGATCGACTTGATCAGCCACATCGCCGATCGGACCTTGTCGTGGACATAGTTGCGCGTGTCCTTCTCGAGGTCCTTCGACGATTCGGAACTCAGGACGTCGCGATACATCGAATTGATCCGGAGCTTCGGCAGCCCATCCTCGTTCAACAGGACGTGGAAATCGTCTCCGACCTTGTAGACGTAGATATCGGGCGTGATGTAGACGGATTCCTCCCCCCCGAAGCCCCGCCCGGGCCGCGGTTCGAGTCCCCCGACCACCCGCGCCGCATCCGCGACTTCCTGGAGCGTGGCACCGGTCGCCCGCGTGAGCCCGCGGAAGTCGCGCTTCTGCAACATGTCGAGATGCTCTTCGACGAGGGTCCGGACCAGGGCGTTCCCCACCTTCAGCGTATCGATCTGGATCAGCAGGCATTCCCGGAGATCCCGTGCCGCGACGCCCGTCGGGTCCAGCGTCTGGATCATCGCGAGGACGGCCTCGACATCGGCCTCGTCGGCACCCGCCTGACGCGCGATCTCCTCGACCGACGATCGGAGGAAGCCACGTTCGTCGATGTTCCCGATGATCCAATGCGCGATCTCGCGACCCGCGTCGTCGAGCGGCGTGACCTGGAGCTGCCATTCGAGATGTTCCGCCAGACTGGGTCGCCGGGCGTAGGTCGCCTCGAGAGAGGGACGCTCGTCTTCGCCCCCGAGTCCGCGGCTTTCGAGCCCCGTCATCGGGTTGCTCTCGAGATAGGACTCCCACTCGACATCGGCGATCTTCTCGGCATCGCTCGGCGCGTTTTCTTCCCCGTCCCGCGTGTCGGCCGGGGCCTCGCCGGGGACCGGAAGCTCATCGAGCGCCCTCATCTCGTCGGCGGGCGAGGCTTCCGCCGGATCGTTCGGGCTGCCCTCGGCGACCCCACCCGGGGCCTCGTCGATCCCGGCCGCCTCGGAGGGCTCCCCCTCCGCGAAGTCCTCGGGTGTGGCGTCATCCCGTTCGGCCGGGGTTTCCTCGTCGACCTCGGCCTCTTCGAGAACCGGATTCT
Source organism: Deltaproteobacteria bacterium (assembly GCA_011051925.1). Lineage (GTDB taxonomy): Bacteria > Myxococcota_A > UBA9160 > UBA9160 > UBA4427 > UBA4427. The sequence continues at coordinate 2,927 of DRKE01000427.1, read as the reverse complement.
CCTGCAGCTCCTGCTGGACGAGATTGACCAACTCGAGCTGGTTCAGCTGCAGCAACTTGATCGCCTGCTGCAGCTGGGGGGTCATCACCAGCTGCTGCGTCAATCGAAGTTGCTGTCTCAGCTCGATCGCCATCTGATCTTCCGATCCTCCGCGGGGCGCGACTCACGTCCCACTGCGCCGTTTCCGTCCCTACTTCACGTCCGCTCGACCCGATCTCTTGAGACATCTCAGCCCCTCCGGGTCCCCGCGAGACATCCCGTCCGGCCATTCATCGGAGCTCAGTGCAGACTGAAGTTCTTGCCGAGATAGACCTCGCGAACCTCCGGATCCTCTGCGATTTCAGCCGGGGTCCCGAGTCGCAGGATGCCGCCGTCCTTGATGATGTACGCACGGTCGCAGATCGACAAGGTCTCCCGGACATTGTGGTCCGTGATGATCACGCCGATCCCGCGACCGCGGAGCTGCTCGATGATCTTCTGGATGTCGATCACGGCGATCGGATCGACGCCGGCGAAGGGCTCGTCGAGCAGCATGAATTTCGGATCCAGGACCAGGGCCCGCGTGATCTCGACACGGCGGCGCTCCCCACCGGAGAGATCGGCCCCCTTTCGCGCCGCCTTGTCGGTCAGCCCGAGCTCGGCCAGCAGGTCGGAAAGCCGCTCCCGACGCCTCGCCCGATTCGGTTCGACGGTTTCGAGAATGGCGCCGACATTGTCCGCCACCGTCAGCTTCCGGAAGATCGAAGCCTCCTGGGGCAGATAGGTGATGCCCATCCTCGCCCGGCGATACATCGGGAGTTCGGTCATGTCCTCGTCCCCGAGAAAGACCCGTCCCGCACTCGGGCGAACGCTGCCCGCCATCATGTTGAAGGTCGTCGTCTTGCCTGCGCCATTGGGCCCGAGCAGGCCGACGACCTCCCCGCTGCGGACCTCGAGATCGACTCCGCTGACGGCCAGCTTCTCGCCGTAGCGTTTCACGAGTCCCGTGGCGAGCAGAACCTCCTGATTCACATCCAACTCCGATCGGGCACGCATTGCGCGCTTCCTTCCGCCTCGGGCACCTCGGGTTCGATCAGGATCGAGGCCGCGCCCTCGACACGCACCCGATTGCCCTCGAGATCGAACTCGATCGCCTCTCCCCTCACGATGTCACAACCCTGGACCAGCGTCGCATTGCCCTTGCAGGAAAGCGTCTGCGACGCGCGAAGATAGATCGCATGGTCGCATTCCGCGCGACGTCCGCCCTGGTCCACACGCACCCGTCCCTCCGCAACCAGCTTGCGAGGCTCCGATTCCCCCTTGCGATAGGAAGCCTCCAGGCGGTCGCTGCGGAGCGTGACGTCCGCCTGGCGAACCCGGACATTCTTCTGGAAGACCAGCTTCCGCCCCCCATCGCGATCGATGATCTCGGCCTCCTCGGCTTCGATCGCGATGGGGGCGTCGGAACGGAAGTCGGGGGGCCTCGCCGCTTCATCCCGCGCCGCTCCGGCGACCCCGTCCTGCCTTCCGGCCTCGGCGGTCCGGGAGAACGCGGTCGCCCTCTCCGATCGGGATTCCGGCGCTCCCGCCGGCACGGCGTCCGGAGGCCCGGAGCCCGAGGAGTCGGTGGGATACCCCAGCTTCGCCAGGATCATCGAAGCCAGCCCATCGATCGAAGTCCGCCGATCCCCGCTCCGCCCGAGGCGGATCTCCCTCCTCCAGAGTTCTGCGCCCGAATGGCCCGAGCGGAGAGCCGTCTCGACGACCGTGTCATCGGAATCCCCGTCTTCGGAAGGCCCGACCCGGCCGACGACGATGGCGTCCACCGCGGTGACATAGGCCCAGCGCCGGATGTCGGAAGCCAGCGGCTCGAGATCCGGCCGGGCGATGAAATCCCGCGGCGTGATCAATCGCTCGAGGGATCGTTCGGCGAGGCGCTCCGACAGGGCCTCGGCAATCGCCCCGTCCGCGTCCTCTCCGACGAAGGAGGAAACGGCGATGCGGATCGGGACCGCGGGATCGGAAAACGCTGCCACCATGGGCGCCCACGCGAACGATCCCGCCAGCACCAGCGAGACGAGGAGAAACCATCGCGGCACCCGTCCCGTCCGGCTCCCCCTCATGCATCTCCCTCCCATCGATTCCCCGGAACCCCGACTCAGGGCTCCTGCACGACGGACGCGCCGCCCTCCAGCCGGAACCGGCCTTCGTTCACGAAATACCGAAAACCCCCTCCGCGATAGCGCCCGTTCCCGTCGAGGATGAGCACCGGGTCATCGGTATACAGAACGCCCCGGTCCTCGTCGTAGGCCACCCAGAGGGCCTCGAACTGACGCCCGCCCTCGATCGTTCCGACGACGTGGCCCTCGGCCAGGAAATCCTCGGTGGCGAGATTCAGGAGTCCGGCATCACACCGCATCTCGAATCCGATCCGATCGACCCCCGGTGCCCCTTCGACTTCGACGTCCTCGAGTTCGGCGACCTGGCGATCGGGATGGAAGCGTGCCCGTTCGGCCCGCAGGAGGAGTTCGTTCGACGCGCCCTCGCTGGCCACGAAGGTCATCCCGCGCACCAGCAGGACCTGACCAGACGCGCCTTCGAGCCAATCGAAACGCGGCGGATCCGCCCTCCCCGGCCCGCTGACGGTGCCGAGCAGGACGACCAGCCATGCGACGCCGGAAACGCCGCGCGAGCGACGGGGTTCACTCCTCGTGGCCAAAGAGCGTCTTCATCGGTTCCCGACTGACGAGCCAATGCGCTGGCCGCATCAACACGTAGTCGATGACCACCCCGACCGGATGCAGGACGTAGGCAAGGATCCGCAGCGGATGGCCCGCCGTCTCGGGGTCGTATTCATCCGCCGCGACCGGGCTCGACAGCGCCAAGATCCAGGCCATGACGATCGCGGCCGGCCAGCCCCGTCGGCGAAGGGGACGGCGTCCGTCCTC
>DRKE01000426.1 GCA_011051925.1 Deltaproteobacteria bacterium | reverse complement strand
GGTCCGTTCCGTGGAGTATCGGATCTCGCTGCCGAGGGCGGCGCGATCCGTCATCGATGCCGTTCGGCGCCCGACGGCGAAGATCTGTCCTTGCAGGCCCTCGAGCCAGACATCCTCGAAATTGAAGGCCCCGCCGGCCACGAGGGTGTCGGTGTTCGGACCGGTATCGGCCGTACTTTCGACGGGCATCCCGACGAGCGCAGAAAGTGTGTAGTGCGGTCCGAGATCCCCCGCGACGCGCAGTCCGTCGAAGCGGCCGAGCACGCCGCTATCGCTTCGGCGCTGTCGCCCGAGGGTCGCTTCGAGGCCGTGGAGCCGATCCTCCGCGTGGATGCTCAATCGGCTGATACGGGCGTCATTGCTGCGGCCCTGTCCCGCGACGTCGACGTCGAAGGTGCCCGTGAGATCGCCTCGAACCATCCAGGCTTCGGCCTCGAGTCGGCCGGCGACGTCGACGTCCGTCAGGACGTTGGTCGAGAGGAACTGTCCGCCCGAGTTATCGTCGAGGGACTCCGATCGGAAGTAGCGGACGGCGAGGCTGCCGAAGAGTTCGCGATCGATCGTGCTTCTTCCGGAGGGCGTAGCCGTTCGCTTCGGGGCTCGAAGGGGCTTGCGGGGGGCCGCGCTCGCCGTGAGCAGGGCATCGAGCCGCTGCCGTACGCGGGCCGAGGCCGGCCCTTCCGGATAGTCCGCGAGATAGGCCTCGTACTCGGCCTGGGCGTGGGCGAGTTCGCCCTTGCGTTCGTGGGTGAGGCCGAGGAGTTCTCGCGCGTCCATTCGATTCCGGTTCGTGGGATCGTCGGCAGTGAGTTCGAGGACACGGGTGAGAAGGGCGATCCCGAGGTCGAGCTGACCGTCGCGAATCGAGTGACGGGCTCGGGTCAGCAGTCGGGCGGACCGGGATTCTTCCCGATCGGGCCCGTCGTCCGGCCGCGCCTGGCCGGGGGGCGTCACGCGGATCACCAGGTGCCGGAAATCCTTTCCCTGTTCGACGTCGAAGGCAAAAGTGCGTTCGAATTGCATCTCGACGAAAGGTTCCCCGGGAACGGAGACGTCGCAGACGATCTCGACCAGGGGGATCGGCTCGCCCCTCGGAATCGGCAGGTTCTCGCGAATGGGTCCCTGGGGCATCTCGTCATCCCCGAGGTCGAGGGGATCGACCTGGATCCGAAGCGTCCGACCCGGCGTGAGCGGCGTATGCCGCAGGTACCGGATCGGGAACTGGAACTCGAGATCGAGGGTCCAGCCGCCGTCGGCGGTTTCGATTCCGACCGAACGAAGGGCCCGCGTGGCCCGCTGGCGCGCCGCGGCGGGCGCCGGCATCGCCATCCAGAGGAGGCCGATCAGCGTGACGGACGTCAGCCCCGCCAGATTCCTTTTTCCGATTCGAAGGATCCATTTCCCGATTCGGCTCCCGTCCTGCATCCGCATCGACTCGCTCATTCGAAACTGGCCAATGAATCGTCCGGTTGCCGATGGAATCGGCTTGGTTTCTCGGTCTGCCATCCGAAAAGCTTGATACGGCGCGGAGACGAGCGAATGCGCGACCCGTGCGAATCGTTTCGGGGATGCACGAAGGCACAAAGGTGATCGACGTCACGGCCGATGAAGGTATTGGGAATATATTACCAAAGGCTATCATGAGGCCAGGTCGTCCGCCGCATGAAAATGGCCACCCCGTCGGAATCTCCCTCGGGGCAATCCGTCCATTCGGAGAAACGGAGGCCTCGGGCGTGGGGGAGGACAAAGGAAGTCCATGGCATCGGCAACGATGAAGAAGGGGCCAATCGCTCGGGCCCCCGGATCTCGCGCATCGAGCGGACTCGGCTGGCGCAGTCCACATGCAATCGTGGGCGTCATCTGCATGATCTCCATCATTTTCGGATGGATGACGCGGGGAGAACTCGGGCTCAGTCCGGAGGATGGTCTGGGCTATGCCCTGGGGATCGCCGGGCTTTCGATGATGGTGCTGCTGCTCGGCTATTCGATCCGCAAACGCGTGCGCGCGCTTCGCAACGTGGGCGTCATGCGGAACTGGTTCGAAGTCCATCTGGTCCTGGGATTGCTCGGACCGACATTCATCCTCTACCACTCGAATTTCGGACTCGGATCTGCGAACGCGACGATTTCGCTCTTCTGTGTATTGGCGGTTTCGGGCAGTGGGATCGGGGGCCGTTTCCTCTACGCGCGGATGCATCGGGGACTCGCGGGTGCCCGTCGAACCGTCAAGAGCATCCAGTGGCAGGCCCAGGAGGCGCTCGAGCCGATCGAGGACCTCCTGGTCGGCAGTTCGGAGGCAAGGGATCTGCTGGATGCCTTCGCCGCCGCGGCGATCGACGAACCGCGGTTTCCCTTCCGGATCGCCCGGGTCCTGTGGATGCGATTCCACGCGATCGGAACGAGACGCCGTGTGCTCCGAGCTTTTCGGGCTTCGGGGCCCGTCGTGCCCGTCGATCGGTCCACTCGCAGGGCCGTCAAGAAGCATCTTTCCGAACTCTGTCGTGCCGGAGAATTGCGTCTTTTCGAACGCCTTTTCGCTCTCTGGCACGCGATCCACATTCCGCTCACGATCATCCTCTTTGCCTCTGCCGCGATCCATATCGTCGCGGTCCATCTCTTTTGAGGCGGAAGGGGCGGGGCGGGTCTTGATGGCGGTGTTCTGCCGGCGGGGTCGGGCGAAGAAGGCGAAGGAGTCCTGGCGATTCATGCAGGTCGTGTGCGCAGTCTCCTCGATCTTCTGCGGACTCGCGGGGCCCCCTGCGGCGGTCGCGATCGACTGGAAGCGGATGGTCATGCCCGGTCCCCTCGCGGCGTCCCATGCGAAGTTCGAGAAGGATTGCGGGTCCT
>DRKE01000425.1 GCA_011051925.1 Deltaproteobacteria bacterium | reverse complement strand
GGGTTCCCGCTTGAGCCTCGGGGAAAGACCGGGGTGGATTCCGCGTCGGGACGCGTCGGGCGCCCCGAATCGCGGGCCCGATCAGGTCGTGCCGGCGATCGGTCGGCCGAAGCGCTCTTCCGGGGTCGGATGGCGTGGATCGAAGTCGAGGACGCGTTTTTCGAGGCGTCTCAACGCCTTGCGGTCGAGAAAGCGGCCCTCCTCGGCGAGGAGGCCCGGAAGCTGGCTCTCGAGAAAGGCACGCACGTGCTCCCGAGTCAGTTCGCTCGGGTCGGCACCCGCCTCCCAGACCCGCAGCCAGAGGTCGTAGCGCGGCACGCGATGACCGAGCGCCGTGCAGACTTCGGCGTAGAGATGTTCGAAGTAGCGTTGACCCATGCCCCATGACTCCTCGAGTCCGCTCGCGAATCGATTCCGGATGGCGGGCTCGAGAATGAGTGGGGCCGAGTCGTCCAAAATGTCAGGGGAAAACACTACGCCCAAGGCCTCGATGCGGATCGCACGTCAGGGCACTGGGCCGCGCCGGGAAGGCGGCCGGCTGCCGGAGAATTGCCCGTCCTCTACGGGGAAGGGGCTGACGGGCGACTCCGGCGATGGAGGGTCGGCGCGTCCGCGCGTTCGACCGGGATCCCGACGAGTGCGGTAGGATCTGGCCCCGACGCGGGCCCGGAGCGGCCGTCGTCCCTCCCGCCCCCGCGCCCGGTCGGCCGCCCCATCGCAGCCGCTGGAGTCGAGCTTGTCGAAAGAGCGGAAGACAAAGGACGAGCCGACGGACGATTTCGAGGTCCGGCTTTCCGAATGGATGCGCGCGGCGCAGGACGGGAATGCCGAAGCCTATCGAAGCCTCCTGACGGCCATCGAACCCCGGATCCGGTCGACCGTGCGCAGCCGGATCCACGACGAGGCCGCCGCCCAGGATGTCGTCCAGAACGCGCTGCTCTCGATCCATCGCGGTCGGGCGACCTATCGCTCGGAACGCCCCTTCGGGCCGTGGATGAGGGCGATCGTCCGGAATTCGATCATCGACCACTTCCGGGAAAGGAAACGCCGGGGCGATCGCGAGAGCGACATCGACGTCGAAGACTGGCCGGATGAACGGCTCGGCGGACATTCCGAAGGCGATCGACTGGCGCCGGAACTCGTGGCCGCCCTGGCGGGGCTTCCCGCGACCCAACGGGAGGCCGTGACCCTGATGCAGATCGACGGTCTTTCGGTGGCCGAGGCCGCGCTCCGGGCCGGGGTCTCACCGGGTGCGCTCAAGGTGCGCGCCCATCGGGGCTATCGCGCCCTGCGTCGCGCGCTCGAAGGAGCGAGGGAAGGGGGAGAATGGAAGTCGGCTACGCCTGCGAAGGCCCGACCGACGCCGAGCCCGGCGACGGCAGCGGTTCACGACCAGAAGCCGTCGAGGGTGGTTCGGTGACGTCGTCCTCGGATCGTCTGATCTCGGGTCTCGTCGAAGATCTCGAGCCGGTTCGGCCGCTTCCGCGACTACGCCAGGTCTTCGCGCTCGTCCTCGCGCTGTGGACGATGCTGTTGGGAGGCGTGTTGTGGGCCCACGCGGGGGATGCGGGCCTGCTCCACCTCTTCGAGCACCCGACCCTGGAGATCCGCGTCTACCTGGCCAGCTTCTTCGGATTGCTGGTCGCCTCCCTCGGTGGAACGGCTTCGGCGCTCGCGGCCGGCGTGCCGGGTCGGGAACGACTCGGGATCGCTGGCATGGCCCTGGCCCTGGGCGGTCTCGTGGCCGCCGCCGTGGCCTGCTTCGTCGGATTTCACGTCCTCGACGGCTCGGCGGCGGCCGTGCCCGCCGGAGCGAATGCGATGTGTTTTCGCGAGGGGGCCTTCTTCGCCCTGTTTCCGGCCGGCGTGATCCTGGGCTTTCTCGTGCGCGGTTGGACGACCCATCCGGTTCGCGCGGCGCTGGTCGCCTTGCTGGCCTCGGGCGCCCTGGGTGCCCTGATCGTCCATGTGAATTGTGATCTCTACGACGCCCGGCATCTGCTGCTCGGCCATCTCGGCGTTCCGATCGTCTTCGCGCTCCTCGGTATGTACCCCCTCGCGGTCGTCCTGCGCCGGGTCCGGAACTGAACCCGCCGCCGGGCTTCGACTGCTACGGTTCGAGCGATGTGGGAGACACGGACACCTCTGCTGCTCGTCCGGCATGGAGAGACGTCCTGGAATGCCGAAGGACGCTGGCAGGGACATGCGGATCCGGAGTTGACGCCCCGGGGTCGGGCGCAGGCGGACGAACTGGCGCGGGCCCTGGCGGCCGAGCAGGGTTCTCCGTGGACACGGATCATCGCGAGTGATCTCGCCCGGGCGAGACAGACGGCCGAGATCGTCGCGGATCTCCTCTCGCTGCCCCTCGAGTTGGACCCCCGCCTGCGGGAGCTCGACGTCGGAGCCTGGTCGGGCCTCTCGCGCGAGGAGATCGAGCGGATCGATGCCGAGACCCTGCGTGCCTTCGAGCGGGGAGAGCCGACGATCCGGCCGGGCGGCGGCGAGTCGCGTCTCGAGATCCGCGAGCGGACCCATGCCTTCGTGTCGGATCTGACGAAGCACCGTGCCGGGGACGGGGTGATCCTCGTGACCCATCTGGGCGTGATCCGGGCGCTCCTGCCCGGGGCCTCGCCGACCCATGCCGAAAAGATCGAGGCCCTCGCGGAGGAGATCGCGGCGCGCCCCATCGATCGTCATCGCCGGCCCGAGGACGGAGTGCTCTGAGGAGCGGCGACGGAGGCCGTCTCTGCCGGCGTGTCGCGGCAGGGTCGGTCAGTGTCCCTCGGCTTCCTTCTCTTCCGCTTCACGGGCCGATACCAGCATGTCCGTGATCTCCCGACCGGGCACGGGCCTGCCGAAATACCATCCCTGGGCGATCTCGCAGGAGAGGTCCGTCAGGATCTCCGCGTGTTCGGCGGTCTCGACGCCCTCGGCGACGACGATCCGTCCAAGGGCATGGGCCATCCGGATCATCGCATCGACGAGCTGACGATCGGCTTCCTCGTCGATCAGATCCAGGACGAAGGACTTGTCGATCTTGAGGATGCTGAAGGGCAGCGAACGCAGCTGGCTGAGGGAGGAGTAGCCCGTTCCGAAGTCGTCCATGATCATCGTGAAGCCCGCCTGCCGGAGATCCCGGATCCGGCTCACGAAGGAGCGGGACTGCTCGGTCATCACGGACTCGGTGATCTCGAGATTGATCTGGTTGGGACGGATCTCTTCCTGTTCGAGCATCGCATGAAGGATCTGGGGGAAATCCGCCTGGGCGAGCTGTCGCGGCGAGATGTTGATCGAGACCGACATGCCGTCGAGACCGGCCGCGCGCCATTCCCGCAGCTGACGACACACTTCCGCGATCACCCAGTTGCCGATGGAAAGGATCAGGCCGGTTTCTTCGGCCAGCGGAATGAACTGGTCGGGCGGCACCAGTCCCCGTTCCGGATGCCGCCAGCGGATCAACGCTTCGAGGCAGACGAGCTCCTCGCTCGTGAGCCAGACCTCGTTCTGGTAGGCGAGCTCGAACTCGTCGTTGCGAAGCGCCATCCGGAGTTCCTGCTCGAGCTCGAGGCGAGAAGCGATCTGGAGGCGGCGGACGGGATCGAATCGGGCAATCCGGTTTCCGCCCTGTTCCTTGGCCTCGTGGATCGCGGCGATGGCGTCCTGGAGCAGGGTCTCGGGATCGGTCCGGCGTGAGGCCGAGTCGACGATGCCGAGACTCACGGTCAGGGAGAGCTCGCGCTGGGCGATCGTGAAGGGATGGGAGAGCGCTTCGCGGATCCGCTCGGCGACGAGCTGCAGGGTTTCGGATTCGAGTTCCGTGCAGAGGACGACGAACTCGTCACCCGAGAGGCGGGCCACGATATCCGACGTCCGGACCGCGAGCTGGATCCGGTCGGCCACGGCGACGAGGAGCCGGTCGCCGGCGGCGGGTCCCAGGGTCTCGTTGACGAACTTGAACCGATCGATGTCGACCGCGATCAAGCCGATGTCCGTTCGCTGCTCCTGGCCGGATCGGATCGCGCTGCCGAGTTCTTCGAGCAGCCGCCGGCGGTTCGCGAGGCCGGTCAGTTCCTCGACATGGATCGTCGATTCGAGTTCCAGCTCATAGGCCTTCTGGGTCGAAAGATCCCGGAAGATGGCCGCGAAGACGCGCTGATCGGAATTCGTTCGCGAGGTTTCGAAGGCGACGGCGGAAAAGGGGACGATGGCTCCGTCATGTCGTTCGAGAAGGGTCTCGCCGTGCCAGGCGCGTTCCGACGAGATCCGCTGGATCGCCCGTGTCAGGCTGGCCCTCTCCGAGGCGGGAATGACGGATCCGGGGTCGAGATCCGCATGGTCGCTTCGGGGGTCGGATCCCAGGAAGCGGGAAGCAGCACGGTTCATGTAGAGGAAGCGTCGTCCGTCCGTGAGGACGACGAGGTCCGGTGTGGCCTCGAGCAGGCGCTTGAGGTCGACCTGGTCGATGTCGGGCAGTTCCATCGAGGGGTCGGCGACGGCACCCGGGGCGTCGGAGCGGTCTCGATCCGGCTTTGCATCGGATCGGGCCATTTCAGTCCGTCCCGGGATCGGAAAGGCGTTCGAGGCAGTACCGCGAGTTGGCGGTCAGGACTTCGATGCGCTGTTTGTCGAGATGACGGATCTCGCGAATCTCGGAAGTTCCGATGACGCCCTCGCGGGTCGAGAACGAGGCCACCTGGCCCGGGCGGAGCGCGGTCAGCAGGATCGCCTCGCCGAGATCCATCTCCGTCTCCCTCCGATCGCGCCGTTCCTGCGTGAGGCGGATCCGCGCACCGCTCGTGAAGCGGTCCTTGGGATCCTCCTCGGGTGGCCATTCGTCGACCCGGATGATCCGGGTGCGGGCGTCGAGAGGCTCGTCGTCTACGGGGGCCTCGTCGTGGATTGCGAGGAGCGCCATGGCGGAGGGGGAGGCCGCGATGCGGCGCAGCTCATAACGATGGTTGCGTGTGTCGAAGCGGATGACATCGGGTGCGATCGATTCGATCCGGATGACGACCGTCGGCGCGAGGGCACGGCCCTCGTCCAGGCGGATGCGCACGACCTCGCCCACGCGGATCGGGCCCAGCATCTCGCCGATTCCCATGGGCCGCGCCATCGCCTGACCCTGGCCCGCCAGCCGCGAGACGCTGACGATCGCGCCACTCGACCAGTCGTCGGATTTCGGGGGGGATTTCGGCTTCAAGGTCGGTCCTGTCCGATGCGGGGTTTCCGTTCCTATCGGACGATGGGGAACGCCGCCGGATCGGAAAGCCCGGCATCTTCGACGGGGCCTGCAATCCCGAGGCAGGCGGGGCGCAGCTTCGGCGCGACGCGTCCGCGGCCCGGTGGGGCCGACGCAGGAACCTCCGGAGCGATCAGGGCGCGGAGGGGGCCAGTGCCGGTCGGGCCTGGCGGAGCGTCTGGAGGCCTTCGAGAAGGATCCAGATATCGAGGGCGAGGATCAGGGTTCCGCTCAGGGAGAGCAGCCAGAGCTCCTCGAAATTCGCATAGTAGTCCAGCAGGTTGCCGACCATGGCCCAGGCGGTCACGGCAGCGACGGCCAGCATGGGGATCAGGGTGTAGAGAAAGGGGCGCCCTGCCTTCTTGAGCCAGATGCTCACGACGAGCAGGGTCACGCCGGCCACGAGCTGGTTGGTCGTGCCGAAGAGGGGCCAGAGGGCCAGCCCGCCCTGACCGCTGCCCTGGGTGATGGCCAGCAGGAGGGCGCTGCCGACACCCAGGGCGCCGGCGACGTAGCGATTCGAGAGAGGCCGGATCCGATAGGCTTCGGAGAGTTCGGCGAGGACCAGACGCTGGATCCGGGCGGCGGTATCGAGGGAGGTCGCGGCGAAGGCGATGACCATCACCGCCATGAAGGTGCGTGCGGTCTCGAAAGGGATGCCGAGGGCGGCGACGAAGCTCGCGCCGCCCGAAACGAAGGCGTCGAGTTTGGCGGCGAGTCCATTCGCCGCACCCCAGCTCGAATAGTGGGACCACCACTCCGTGTCGCTGGCGAACCCGGCGGTTGCAGCGAGAACGGCCATCAATCCCAGGAAGCCTTCGGCCAACATCGCTCCATATCCGATCGGGCGGGCATCGGTCATGACGGAGAGCTGCTTCGAGGTCGTGCCCGAGGCCACGAGTCCGTGGAATCCCGAGATGGCGCCGCAGGCGATCGTCACGAAGAGGAAGGGGATCAGGGAGGGCGCGCCTTCGGGCTCGAGGTTGAAAGCCGGGGCGACCACCTCGGGCTGCAGGACGACGAGACCCACGGAAAGCACGACCAGTCCGGTCACGAGTTGATGGGAATTGATGTAGTCCCTCGGTTGCAGCAGCAGCCAGACCGGCAGGACCGAAGCGACGAACGAATAGCCGAGGAGGAGCCACACCCAGGTCGCGATCGAAATGGAACGGATGAAGGGAAACGCCGCGGCCGCGGCATCCCCGTAGAAGATCGCCATCAGGAGCAGGACATAACAGAGGATCGAGGGCAGGAAGATCGGCGTGCCGCGCTTGTAGACCAGCCATCCCAGGCTCATCGCGATCAGGATCTGGATGTTGATCGGGAAGATCGAGCTCGGTGTCGAGACGAAGAGCGTGGCGATGATGTAGGCGAAGACCGCGAGGACGACCCAGATCAGCAGGGAGATGATCACGAGGAAAAGCGTGCGGACCCGCGGGCCGACGACACTGCCGGCCACGTCGCCGATCGAGCGACCGCGATGACGTGCGCTGATGACCAGCGCCGAGAAGTCATGGGCCGCGCCCATGAAGATCGTTCCGATGCAGACCCAGAGCAGCGCCGGGACCCAGCCCCAGATGACCGCGATCGCGGGTCCCACGATCGGGGCGGCCCCGGCGATCGAGGCGAAATGATGTCCCCACAGCACGGGCAGACTCGTCGAGACGTAGTCGACTCCGTCTTCGAGTTCAGTTGCGGGGACGGTCTCGTCGCTTCGGAGCTGGAAGACCCGGCGACTGAGGAAGCCCGAGTAGAAGCGATAACCGAGAGCGAAGGCGACGAAGACGATGGCGGCGAGAAGGGCGGCGTTCAATCGGGCTCTCTCCGAGACGAGTGGGATCCGCTGGACGGTACCAGATGCGGGAAGCTCACCCGGAGGTTCCGACGGAGGCCGGAGAGCGCATGCGCCGGGTGATCACGAGGACGCCGAGCACCGCGAGCAATCCGCCGGCGACGTCGATCAGGACGTCGCGGGGACTGCCCGTGCGGACAGCGGAAAAGGTCTGTCGCGCCTCGTCGGCGCTGGCGAGGGTGGCCACGATGAAGAGGGCGATCCAGCCCGCGGTGGCCAGATGGGTCCGACTCGCGGAAATCAGGGCCGCGCGGAAGGCGAGGAGGGCCAGGATCGCGTACTCCGCGAAATGGGCGGATTTCCGGACGGCCAGATAGATCTGGTAGCGGGTGCGGACGTCGATGTCCCCGATCAGCCATTCGATCCAGGGCGCCATCGTCCGGCTCGTCTCGGAAAACGAGAAGGAGTCGCCGCCGAGCATCCAGATCAGCGCGGCCCAGCCGATGACCGCGACCCAGGCGAGGACCACGCGCGTCATCCAGCGGGTCCGGATCAGGGCTTCTCGACCGATGTCTTCGGAATCGTCCGGTAGCAAGAGCGTCCTCGTGGCGGGCCGTGCGAGAACCGTCGCCGGATCACGACCGGGACGGGGAGAAAAAAGGGTAGCTCGGACCCCGGTGCCCCCCGGGCCCGGTATCGTTCGCCCATGGGCATTCTTCGAATCGGTCTGGTCTTCGAAACATTTGAGACCTATCCGCGACGATCCGGTGATCCGCTGGATGCGCATGTCGAGTTCGAGCCCGAATCGACGGTCGAGGCGCTCGAGTCGGCCATTTCCTCGCTCGGGCACCGCCCCGTCCGTCTGGGTTCACCCCGGGCGTTGCTCACGGGCCTCGGTCGTGGGACCGCCCCGGAGATCGACGTGGCCTTCAATCTGGCGGAGGGCTTCGGGGGGCGCAATCGCGAGGCGTGGGCGCCCGTCCTGCTCGAGATGGCGGGGATTCCCACGATCGGTTCCGATGCGCTGACGCTCTCCCTCTCGCTCGACAAGGCCTGGGCCAATCGCTGGTTCGCTGCGGCGGGAATTCCCGTGGCGGCCCAGCGAACCATGGCATCGCGGAGTGAAGCGGAAGCGGGCTCTCTTCCGGCGCCTTTTCCCCTCTTCGTCAAGCCGCGATGGGAAGGAACGGCCAAGGGGATCCGGTGGACGTCCCGGGTCGAATCCCGCGCGGCGCTGGCGGCCGAGGTCGAGCGGATCGTGACGGACTATGCCCAGCCGGCCCTCGTCGAAGCGTTCGTGCCCGGACCGGAATACACGCTGACCCTGATCGGCAATGCCCCCCCGCGCGTTCTTCCGGCCCTCGAGCGGGCCCTCGAACGGAAGACGGGAATCGGGC
>DRKE01000424.1 GCA_011051925.1 Deltaproteobacteria bacterium | reverse complement strand
TCCAGGCCGGCCGGGACGCAGAAGGGCACGGCATCGAGCAACGGGGTCTCGAGATCGCGACTCTTGAGGATGTCGTAGGGACTCGGCGGGAGTGGCTCGCTCGCCCCGGCTTCGAGCGACCCCAGGATCACCAGAAGCGGAAGCAGCCAGGCCCGCATGGGTCGCTTCGCGCGGTGCCATCCATCGGCCGGGACTAGCACCCTGCCTCTCCTGCGCGCGCTCGGAGCGCGACCCGCTGGAGGTCGTAGCTGTAGGCGACCAGGTCATCCCGGTCCGCCGTTTCCATGTGCCGCAACTCGATGGCGAGCCTCCGCGTGGGCGCATCCATCGTTCCTGCGGGCGGGTCCTCGACCGCGAATCCCACCGCCCGGACCACCCGGGAATAGGGCGCAGGCAGCAGGATCTCGACCCGATAGGCGTCACCCCGTCGAAAGGACCAGTCGACTTCGAGGGCCAGGCCGGATCCGGAGAAGACCAGCGATTGCCGATCCCGACCGCTCAACGGACGGGGAAGATCGATCCGGGTCGCCCCCAGCAGGAGATCGAGTTTCTCCTCGAGCCTTCGCAGGCGTGCCATCAGGGGCGCGTTCTCGTCGTCCTCTTCGATCGGCTGCATCAGTGGATCGGGCAGGGAGAGATCGAAGATCGCGACGTCGATCTCCCGGCCCACGAGGGGGGTGAGTCGGATCGGAAGGATCCCGGCCACACGATAGTAGGCACGACGACAGGCCGATCCGGGCGCCGAACCCGGCGTCCGTGCGTCGTGCTCCCCGCTCGCGGGCCTGCTCCTGAAGCCTTGATGCCACATGCCGTCGGTCTCTCTGGATCGCCGTGATGTCGATCGACGCAGCCGACGCTGACGAATCGACACCGGATGCCGATCCGGAGTCAACGCAAGGGCCATGCCATCTGACGAGGTACAGAAGCGCCGATGGCGGGCAGGGACGTTTCAATCTGGCGTCCCTCCTTCCGATTCGAAAGCCAGGGGAAGGACGCCTTTTCCGCCTCTTCGACGGCTGGACCCGATCCGACCCTGGATCGGACCTAGGCCGCCTGCGCTTCGCGCGTCGCATCGAGGCGTTCAAGTCGAGCCTGGATCTCGGCCGCGTCGTAGGGCTTCATACAGACGCCATCCGCACCGAGCCACATCGCAGCGCGAACCCGTTCGGGCGTCGGCTCCTCGAATGCCACCAGGATCGTCCGCTCTGCCAGATCCTCGTGTCGACGGATCTCCTCCACGAGATCCGCGCCGGATCGGATCTCGAGGTCCCAGCAGATGACGAAGACGCCCGCTCCGAGGATCTCCTCGGAGGCTTCGACGTCGAATTCCATCGAGTCGATGGCGATGATCGGGCGATCGAGTTCGTCTTCGAGATCCTCCGCCGCGTTCCTCGACGTCGGATCCGCATCGACCACGACGATCGCGGGATTCGACTCGGATTCGGATTCGGACATCGCCCACCCCGATCACCCACCCCGGTTTCGGGTGCGTGCTCGTGAAGACTCCCCCCGGCGCCTTCTCCCATGAAGAACGCGCGATCCCCGGATCGCACGAGAAGCACCCGACCGATCCAGACCGTCGGGGCCTTTTTCCCTCGTATCGTCGATCCCCGTTCCGACTTGAGCGGAACCCGAGGGGCTCAGGCCTTCATCGTCACCAGTCGCGGTTCGCTCCGATCCCGGGTCGTGTGGGCCTGGACGGCCGAGCGACGGCGCTGGAGGGCCTGCCGCTGGCCGCGCACCTGGCTGACCAGGGCCGCGCCGAGCTCGAGGATCTCGCGATCGAGACTCCGGATCCGCACCAGTCGCGCCCGGCCCCCAGGCCCCGGCTCGCCGCCCTCCCCGACCCGGCGACGAAGATCCTCGAAGGCGCGCTTCCGTCGCTCGAAGAGCCCGTCGAGATCCGACTCGCCGATGCCGCCGGTCACGCCCTCGTGGAGCGCTTCGGTGGCCTCGAGCAACGCCTGCAGGGCCCCATCCAGATGCTTCCCCGGAGACATCTTCCGCTTCACCACAGCCCTCCCTCGTCTCCACCCGGAAGTGGCCGCCCCTAGAGACTGGTCAGGAAACCCTGTTGCCCCTGGAGGCCCGCGACGATCCGCTCGAGCGAGCTGAAACGCTGGATCAGGGTCTCCTCGCGCGACGTCAGACGCCGCTCGAACTGCTCGATCGTCTGATCGAATTCCTTCAGGCGACTCGCGAAGGCCTTGTCCCGGCTGGCCAGCGTTCCATCGCCGGAGCGCACGATCTGCTCGAGTTGATCCGCGACCCGCTGGGCGAAACCCTCGTCATAGAGATCGGGCACCGCATCCGGGTTGGCATCGAGTTCGGCCTGGTTCGCCGGATCGGTGCGCGCCCGGCCGGACAGGAATTCACGAACCGAGAGCGCATCGAGCGCGAGAGCCTCTTCGAGTTTCTCGCGGTTGACGCTGAGTCTTCCGCCGGGTCCGATCTCGACGCCGATCCCCGAGATCGCCCCGCCCGATGCGCCATTGCCGGAGGGGGCGAAGGGGTTGCTGGCGTTGGTCGAGAACTGGTAGCCCGTACTCACGATCTCGCGTAGCTGGCGCTGCACGTCGCGAAGCGTGAAGTCGCCCGCCAGGGGGCCGGAGCTGTTCTGTGCCTCGTTGAATCTGAACTGGTCGTCGATGAACGTCAGGACGTCGTTGTAGGCCTTCGTGAAGTCCTCCAACCCACGGGCCACCTCGTCGACGTCCACCGCGATCGTCAGTGTCTCCGATCTCGGCGTGATGCCATCGTCCCCGAGCTTCGCCTCTCCCTCCAATCGGATCGTGAGGCCCGATAGCGCGTCATCGATCACGTTCGATTCGCGAACGATCGTTTCGCCGAAGAGCTCGAAACTCGCGTTGGCCGCATTGTCCGACCCGTCGGCCGCAACGGCCCGGATCGCGATGTCGCCGGAGATCGACAGCTCGTTCGAGAGCCCCGTCCCTGTCGTCGTCACGACGAGCCGGAATTCATCTTCGCCGATCTTCAGGACGTCGGCTCGCACGGCGCCGCCATTGCCCTCGGCCGTGTTGATCTGATCACGAACGTCCTGCAGCGTCAGGGTCGTGTTGTTGGCATCGATCGTGATCGACGTCGCTTCGACGGGCGGCACCGCGTTCGGATCCCCGTTCGGAAGGCTGATCGTGATCGATTGCGTCCCCGTCAGGGCGGTCTCCGCTTCGAGCGCCGTATAGCTCTCGGAGAACCGGCGGGACCCTCGGGCCAGGGACGTGACGAGGACCTCGATCTCGCCCGGCGAGGCCCCTGCATTGGCGGTGACGGTCACGACCTCGTCGTCCGTGGTCGATCCGGAATACCGGAGGAACTCCTCCTCGCTCGCAGCCGACGTCCCCGTCGCGTTGCGATTGTCGATGGCCTGAGCCGCCTCACGCAGCTTCAACAGCTTCGTGTTCAGTTGCCGCATCAGGCTGCGCTGGTTGTTGATCTCGCTTCGTCGCGCCTGGATGCGCTGGAGCGGCAGCCGCTCGACGGCCAGCAGACCCTCGAGCAACGCGTTCGTATCCAGACCGCTCGCCAGGCCGCCAAAGGTCGGCCGTCCGATTCCCGATGTCTGCATATCGAATCCCCAATACGATGCCGTTGGAACATCCCGACATCGACGAAACGCCGGATGGAACTAAGCCCTCCCGCACGCGGCTTTCAATTCGAAACGCGCTCCTCGTCCTGACCGGGCGTGACGGGCGCCCCCGCGTCGTAGTTCCGCATCATCTCGCCCCAGGCGAGGATGCGGGGGGCGATCTCGTATTCGAGGAGATCCCCGATCCGAAGGGGGTCTTCATCGGTCTGGGCCCCGATCATTTCCTCGAGCCAGGGAAAGATCTCTCCCTGGAGTCTCGCCAGCGCCTTCGATTCCTCGACCAGGACGGCGGAGACCGAGTACGTGATCCCCGTCAGGACGGTCATCGAATCCGTCACTTCCGCGAGGAGTTCGTTGGCGAGATCGCTCCGGCCACTCCGGTAGTGCCCGACAGTCTCCCCGATCGCCGCGACGATCCGATCGGCATAGTCCGCTCCCTGTCGAAGGACGGAGCGGGCCACCTCGAGAGTCGGTCGACGTTCGATCTCGATCTTCCCGATGCCATCCAGGGATCGATCCTCGAGGGTCCCGAGTTCTTCGGGCGTCAAACGCTCTCCGTCGATCTCGACACCGGTGACCACATGGCCCCCGCCCGCATCGAGTCTCTCCGCGGCGACGACCAGTTCCGCGAGATTCGCGCACTCCGAAGCGTCGATTGATCGGGGAACACCGTTCAAGATGAGGTCCATGGATCCTTCCTCCCAGCGCGTTCGATGCCGATGCCGGAATGGCCGACGCGAAGCGACCCCCTCGAGTGAGCAAGTGTCATGCCACCATGCCAGACTGGCCGGGATTTCCGGCCCGCCCGCCCCCGGTGCCCGACCGCTCCCCAGGCCGCCGGAAACGGGGCATGGCGCTTGCACATCCGACCTCGACGTCGCCCGGGCATGCGAAGAGACGCGCGGGGACGGCGCACGGGGGTTTCAGGATGAACGGCGACCTTTCGAATCGAAACGGGCATCCGGCGGAATCGACCGATCGGGTCCGCTTCGTGGCCGAGGTCTCGAGCAATCACGGTCGGGATCTCGACCGGGCTCTTCGTTTCGTGG
Source organism: Deltaproteobacteria bacterium (assembly GCA_011051925.1). Taxonomy (GTDB): domain Bacteria; phylum Myxococcota_A; class UBA9160; order UBA9160; family UBA4427; genus UBA4427. The sequence continues at coordinate 3,365 of DRKE01000424.1, read as the reverse complement.
AACGCGCGGCAGAAATCGGTTGTGACGGCGTGAAATTCCAGCTCTTCCGGATCGATGAACTCTTCGCCCCCGAGATCCTGCGTCGAAGCCAGGCCCATCGGGCGCGACGTGCATGGGAACTTCCCGAATCCTATCTCGCGCCCCTCGCGCGACGATGCCGATCCCTGGGCCTCGAATTCGGTTGTACCCCCTTCTATCTCCAGGCGGTGGACATCCTGTCCCCCTTCGTCGATTTCCTGAAAGTCGCCTCCTACGAACTCCTCTGGGACGAGCTGCTGGCCGCCTGTGCGAAAACGCGCCTGCCCCTCGTCCTGTCCACGGGAATGGCCACCCTCGAAGAGGTCCGTCACGCTGTCGGCACGATCGCGGCCCACGGTGGTCGCGACCTGACCCTCCTCCAATGTGTATCGGGCTATCCGGCACCGGCGGGGCAGGCGAACCTGGGCGCGATCGATACGCTGGCGAGCCTGGATCGGGATTTCCCGGAGCTGACCCTTCGCGCGGGTTGGTCCGATCACACCGTCGAGCCCGGCGTGATCCACCGGGCCGTCCACGCCCATCCGACCTCGATGGTCGAGTTCCATCTCGACCTCGAAGGCGAGGGGGAGGAATTCGAGGGGGGGCATTGCTGGCTTCCCGACCGGATGGCCGAAACGATCGCCCAGGTCCGCGTGGGCGCGATCGCCGAGGGCACGCGGCACAAGGGGCCGACTCCGATCGAAGAGCAGGAACGATCCTGGCGGGCCGATCCGCGCGATGGACTCCGACCGATGCGTCCCCTTCGACGGCAATGGTCACCGACCGCATGAGGGCCCGACCGGGACTCGACCTGGTGATCGCAGGCGGAGGCTCGATCGGCCTCGGTCACGTGATGCGAAGCGCCGTCCTCGCCGTCGAGGCACGCCGCCGGGGCTGGCGGGTTCGCGCTTTTCTCGAGGGCGACGAGAAGGCCGCCGCGCAGTGGCGGGTCGCTTCGGAACGAACGCCTTGCTGGCGCTGGGCGGATGGGGCCTCCCTGGACGCAGCGCCGCTCACGCTTCTCGACCATCCCCACGAGAAGACGGACCAGCTCTTGCGCCTGGCCGGATCGGATTCGAGAACGATCGTTCTCGATGACCCGCGCTACCGCGACGAGGCCGACCTGACGATCCTTCCGGGTCTGCATCATCCGACCCATGCGGCGTCGAACGCTTCCCCCCGCCGCGTGCTTTCGGGTCCCCGCTTCGCGATCCTGGGACGCGCCCATCGATCCGTCCGCCGTCTCCCCCTGCTCGCGCGTACGCGACTGCTTCTCTCCCTGGGTGGCTCCGACCCGCATCACCTGACCTGCCGGCTGGCGCCCCTTCTTTCTTCGGTCCTCGAGGACTCGGAGGTCCTGCACGGGATCGCGTCGTGGCACGTCGTCCTCGGCCCCGCCTTCGAAGATCCGGGAGATCGGATCCAGCGTTCGCTCGAACACGCTGGTTGGCGCGTGCACCGCGCGATCCCGGCCCTCCGGATGGCCATCCTGATGTCGCAGTCGCGAATCGCGGTCATGGGATTCGGAACGAGCCTGACGGAACTCGCCTGGCACGGAACGCCCCACCTCTCGGTCACCCACCGCTCGGGCGACGATCCGTCTGCCCGCTTCCTGGAGAGCCAGGGGATCGGCGTCCATCTCGGGTCGGCCGGATCCCTCGACGACGAAACCGTGAGGGCGCGTTTCCGACGTGCTCTCGAGGACGCGAGATGGCAGGAAGAGAGCGCAGATCGCGCCTTCCGGGCGATCGAGGGCGGCCACGGCAGCCGACGCATCCTCGCTGAACTCGAGAAGCTCCACCCTGCCGCCGAGCATTCCCCCTCAACCCTTCCGAACCGGGGAGCAACCCATGTCCTTTCATCCTGAAGTCCCGTCGCGCCCGTCCGAAGTCATGGCCGCGGCAGGTTCGTACGCGCGCCCGGAATCGACCATCGAGGGCATCGACGGTCCGGTCGAGCTGCGGGCGGCCCGCGACGGCTACCTGCAGGTCTGGCCTCGGCCCGAACCGGAAGCACTCTCCACGCTCTATGCCGAGGACTTCTACGACCGGGACCACAGCGACTTTCTCGCCTCCAAGGAGCGAGACCGACCCTATTGGAACGCGATCTGGTCGATGCGACGAAGCCTCATGGAAGCCGCGCTCCCGTCCGCCCGACGCAGGATCCTCGATGTGGGCTCTTCCGGAGGCTTCTTTCTCGATCATTGCCGGAATCATGGTTGGACCGGCGTGGGAATCGAGCCATCCCGTCGTGCCGCACGTTGGGCGACGGAACGATACGGCCTCGAGGTCTTCTGCGGCGGACTCCTGGATTTCCCCGCTACGGATCCCGGCTCTCCGCGCTTCGATGCCATCCACAGTGCGCAGGTTCTCGAACACGTCCTCGATCCGGACGCCTTCATCGAGCGGATCGCGACACTGCTCGAACCGGACGGCGTCGTCTACATCGAGGTTCCGAACGATTTCAACGTCCTGCAAAGGATCGCTCGTCGACGCCTCGACAAGAGAGCCTGGTGGGTCGCACCGAAATACCACTTGAACTACTTCGATTTCGACAGCCTTTCGAGGCTGCTCGCCCGACACGGCCTTTTCGAGATCGACCGTCTCTCCACGTTCCCCATGGAAATGTTCCTGCTCATGGGAGAGGATTATGTCGATCATCCCGAAGTGGGCGCCGCCTGCCACGCACGTCGCATGGCCTTCGAAAGGTCCTTGATCGAGACGGGACACCTCGCCGAACTCGTCAGGATCTATCGTTCCCTGGCGACGGCCTCGGTCGGGCGGACCTGCGGCATCCTCGCACGCCATCGGCAGGCCTGACGCTCCGGACCGGAGTCAGATCCCGCCGACGACGCCGACCTCCGATCGCGTCCGGTAGACGAGCCCTTCGTGGCGGGCTCGCGCTCGAGCCGCCATGTCACCCTCCCCGACCCGATACCCTTCGATCGAGAACGCGAAACGCTTCCGCCCCCGCATGAAGGTCGCCCGTGTCTCGTCGGTCTCTGCGGCCGTATGGCTGAGACGACAGAAGAAACGATCGTCGACGTCCTCGAAATCGAGCATCGGGACGACCGCCGCGAGCGCGCGGTCCCCCTGGATCACCACCCCCCGTTCGCCATCCTCGAAAGCCACCCAACCCTCGGTCGCGCCGAGACAGGAAGTGGCCGATACGGCCGGCGACACGGCCGCGGTCTGCCGGATCCGGGTCCCCGCGGCGAGCTGCCGCCATTCGGCGCGCGGTCCCCCGTTGAGGGTGCCGTAGCGAAGTCCTTCCCGATTCCATCCATCCGGCAGGAGCGTGAACATGCCGAGGCGGAGGCTCGCGAGCCGCGCGTCGTGAAGGGCGAG
>DRKE01000423.1 GCA_011051925.1 Deltaproteobacteria bacterium | reverse complement strand
GCGAACCGATGCTGGTCCGGGTCGTCGAACGACTCCTCGGCCAGTCCGGGATCGAGAGCGTCCTGATCAACATCGACGCCCCGGAGCTGCTCGATGCGATCCCCCGGCTCGTAGAACTCCGTCGACGGGGCGCGATCGAATGGATGAAGAGCACCGACTCGCCGAGCCAGAGCGTGATCGAGAGTCTCGAACGGGCCGGTCTGGCAAAGGAGCCGGTTCTCGTCACGACGGCCGATCACGCCCTTCTCGACGACGAGATCCTCGATGGGTTCTTCAGCCGGAGTGCGGAGAGCGATGCTGATCTCACGCTCGGACTGGTCTCACGCCGGGCGATCGAGGCCCGCTTTCCGGGATCGAAACGGACCTATCTCCGCTTTCGCGGCGACGCCTTCTCCGGAGCCAATCTCTTCCTCTTCCGGACGCCGGAGGCGATCGGTGCGCCGGCCTTCTGGCGACGCGTCGAAAGCGAAAGGAAGCAGCCCTGGCGGATGGCCCGGGCCTTCGGTCTGGAGAACCTGTTCCTCTTCCTTGCGCGCCGGCTCGATCTCGAAGCCGCCTTCGAACGTGCATCGAGGGTCGTCGGGATCCGGATCCGCGCGATTCCGATCGACCGCGCGGAAGCGGCAGTCGACGTCGACAAGATCGAGGACCTCGAACTCGTGCGGCGGATCCTTGCCGAGCGACGGGAACTTGCCGAGCGACGTGAAGAGGAGCGGAAACCCGGGAATGCCTGAGGCCTCCGCCGAGCTTCTTCCAGACCGGGAGCGGGAGATCCAACGGCCTCCGAGCGGCCCTGCAGCCGTTCAGAACAGTCGTTCGTCGATCCGCTCGAACCTTCCGGTCGCCGGATCGTAGCCCCGGATCTCCGGTTCGAGTTCGAACGCCTTCCCGGTCCCGCCCGGACGCACGGTGTAGACGTGGTATTGAGCGCGTTTCCCCGGCCGGCTTCCGACTTCCGACGAAGACGGGACGCCGATCGAGGGGATCTCGCCTTCCGGCCCCGGCAGCATCGCCACGTGCCGACGGTGTTTGTGACCATGGAGGACGAGTTCCGCACCGACACGGGACAGGCGCTCCCTCAGCGCGGCGGCATCCTCGAGAGCGCGACGCGCGGGCTCGCCCGTCTCCGCGACCGGATGATGGATCATGACGACGCGGAAGAAACCCCGCTCCTCCAGCGCCACGAGAAGCCGCTCCAACCGGTCGAGCTGCAGACGACCCAGGCGTCCCCCGGCCCGGAAGAGAGGCGTCGGCACGGCCGAGCAAAGACCGATCATCGCGAGACGACCGGCCAGGCGCAGCGTCGGATAGTCCTGATGCCGCGGTGCGGGCGCATCCGGGCGACATCCGGTCAGGCAGGCCCCGATCTCCGGATCGAAGTCCTGCGGTCGCCCGCCCGCGAGGTAGGGCGCCCAATAATCCCAGGCCGCCTCGTGCGGCACGGGGACATAACAGTCGTGGTTCCCGGGAATCAGGAAGACCCGTTCGGGATCGCCCAGCGCCTCGAGCTGGACCGCGGCCGCCCTGAATTCGCGTTCGAGCGAGACGTGCGTCAGATCTCCCGTGACGAGAATCCGATCGACGCCCAGGGACTGGAGGTCGCGGAAGGCCGCCTCGAGCACGCGATGGCTATGACGATATCGCCGGGAGAAGGCCCACGAGGCCCAGCCCGAAAGCCGTTTGGGTCGAAGAAGCGCCCTGCCCCCGCCGACGAGCGAGGTCGCATGCCAATCGGAGAGATGGGCGAAACGGATCTCGTCGCGCCCGCGAACGGACGACACTTCACTACGCCGATCCGGGTCCTCTTCGGAGGCCTCGTTCGGCAGATCGGCCGGCGCATCGGACACGGGCTCTTCCTCGGCGCTTCGTCGGCTCCCGACCCGCGCTTCACTCTCCCCACGCTCCCCACGCTCCCCGCGCTCCCCGCGCTCCCCGCGCTCCCCGCGCTCCCCGCGCTCCGACTTCACGGCCTCCCCGACGACGAGCACTTGCGCCTCCCCCGGCCACAACGAGCGAGATCGGACAGACCCTGTGATAGCCTCGATCCCGGTCGACCGAAAGCAGGCTGCTTGGATCCTCCGTCGGCACGTGGAATCGATACAATACCGCCAAAGGCAATCCGGAAAGACCAGGACGATGCGGGATCCGACATCGATACGGGAGGCGAGGTAGACCGCGTGGCGCGATCGAGGCTTCCGGTCGATCTCCGCCGTGGCCGCGCCGCCGGAGCAGCCATGGCCCTGTTCCTGATCGCCCGCCTCGCTCTCGCCGGCGCACCCGGTCCCGTCGACGATTCGAGCCTCCTCCCTCGTGATGCGACGGCCACGAAGGCCTCGGATGCGTCGAAACGGACCGACACCGGCGAAGAAGAGCGCCGGGAACGGGTTCCGATTCCGATTCCCGCCGACCTCCTTCCCGCTTCGCCGTCGAGACACAGCGCGGCGCGCGCTCCGACCGTCTCGACGCCGATGCCCCCCGACCCGTCCGCGCGTCTCCTCGAAGGCAGCGAAGCCAGCGAATACTGGACACTCTACATCGAGCTCGATAGCGGCCATCGCATCACACAGCGCTTCCTGCTCTCGAATGCCGGACCGGGAGACCACAACGCCGTCGCCGTGGGTCATCTCATCGAACCGGGCCGCAAGCCCTACCGCTACGAGAACGGCCGTCGCCGATCGCGCTGGACCCTGTCCGAAGACCGCCTCTTCTTCGACATCGCCGCCAGTCATCTCGATCTCCATCGACCGACGGGCGAGCTGCGGATCACCAAGGACGACATCGAGATCCGCCTCTTCTTCGCGTTTCCCGCGACCGGACTCGCGGCTTCCATGCCGCGAGATCGCCTGCCCGACGACTATCATGTCGATGTCCTGGCCGTCGCGGCGGCCACCCACGGCACCCTCCTGGCCCCCTGGATGGAAGAGCCCCTCCCGACCACCGGCCGGACCTGGCTGGCCCATACCTGGACCCGGAAACGGGAAGCGGCCCTGCTCGATCGCCGCGTCGAGATCTACGCCAACGACCACGGCACCTCGTTCTACGGCATCCATCTGCGGCGCCGGGGAAGATTCGAGCGGGGTTGGGCGCTGGGACGATCGGAAGCACCACCGATCATTGAGTCTCGAATCAATGTCCCCGCGAGTTGGATCGAGCTCGATGTGACCGGGAGTACAGGTTCATCGGGGCCCTATCCCCTCCCCACTGGCTTCGAGCTGCCGGGCGCTGTGCCGTGGCCGAGGCGGATCACCCTCGGGCAGGAATGGCTTCGATTCGACCCCCTGGCGGTCATTCCTCAGCCCTTTCGCTGGTTCATCCGAAGAAGCACGCAGCCCCGTGAAGTGTGGGCGAACGCGCGAATTGACGGTACGCTTTCGCCGGCGCCGGGAACCCCGTCCCTCCCCGATTCCGGCGAAGCCGAGAGTGAAATCGAAAGAGATTCGAACTCCAAACGGGAGACCGAGGTAGAGACTGCGGAACGCAGCGTGACGGGTGTGGCATCCATCACATTTTTCAACCCGACCGATCGCCGTTGAGCCCCAGGCGATGGTTGACCACGCGGTTCGAGTCCCCACCTTCGACCGACCATGAACTTCGAAAGCGAAGAGTCCGGAGCCAATTTGCGAATCGGTGTCGTGAACAATCTGCGTGCAGGGAAGAGCCAGGAACAGGTGAGCCGCATGCTCGGATTCCTGCGCGGTCATCCCGATGTCCTTCACGTCGAGACGGAGAACGCCGGGGTCATGCCCGAGGCCCTGGCCGACCTCGCCCGGCAGGAGGTCGATCTGCTGGTCGTGAACGGGGGGGACGGAACGCTCCAATACGTCTTGACCGAGCTGCTCGGCGGCGGCGTCTTCGGGGACCGCGTCCCCCTGGTCGCGCCCCTGCGGGCCGGACGGACGAACATGAGCGCGATGGATCTCAACGCCGATCGGGATCCGCTGCGGGGACTGGCCGAATTGATCGCCTGTGCCGAGGACGGCCGCATCGCGGAACGCGTCGAGCCGCGCCGGGTCCTGCGGGTCTCCTACGGACATGGGGACCACCGCGCCGCGCAATACGGCATGTTCTTCGGCGCGGGCATCATCAAACGGGCCATCGAGCTCAACCATCGCCTCTTCGACCACGACGGTCACCGCATGTTCGTCGAGGGGGTGCCCGGTGCGACCCTCGTCACGGCCGGCTTGATCGGCCGCCTCATCACGGGTGACAAGTCGGGCATCCTCACGCCCGACAAGATCCAGATCCTGCTCGATGGTGAGCCCGTGGACCGGGGCGAGTTCCATCTCGTGATCGCCTCGACCCTGAGCCGGCTCTTCGCCCGGATGCGTCCCTTCTGGGGACAGGGCCCCGGCGGTGTCCGATTCACGTCGATCGCCGCCCCGTGCGAGAAATTCGGCAAGGCCGCCATCGGCCTGATTCGCGGGAAGCCCGCTCCATGGGTGACGCCCGAGGCCGGTTATCTCAGTCGCAACGTCGATCACGCCGAATTCAGCATGAACTGTGGCTTCACCGTCGACGGAGAACTCTGGCAGCCGGATTCGGACCGGAGCATCTCCCTGACCGCCAAACGGGTCGTCCACTTCGTCCGAGCGTGACCGATCCTGCCTTCCGCTTCACCCTTCTTTCGCTCGGATCCAGGCGCGGCGGCCCGCCCGTAGCGGTCCTTTCCGTTTCGTGAAGGTGGCTGACCGGGCGGCCATGACGACACACCCCTCCGATTCGTTCTCCCGACTCCGAGCCCTCGTCGCCGAGGAGCTTCGTGAACCCGTTCGCCCGAACGTCGACTGGCTCGCCCGCCAGATCGCGGAAAGGCATGGAGAAACCGTCCTGGGCGTCCTCTTCTATGGCTCCTGTCTGCGCCAGGAGACGGACGAAGGCGTTCTCGACTTCTGGGTCGTCGTCGACGACTACGACCGGGCCTATCGGAAACGCTGGCATGCTCTCGCGAACCGGATCGCGCCGCCCAACGTCTTCTATCTCGAACTCGATCACGAAGGCACGCTCCTCCGCACGAAATACGGCGTCATCGACCGGAGGGATTTCGAGCGCGGGACGTCCCTCGAAGCGCGACATCCCTACGTCTGGGCCCGGTTCGCACAGCCCGCCCGTGCCCTCGCCTGCCGCGACGAGGCGGCCCGGGCCGTCCTCGAAACGGCCGTCGCCCAGGCGATCGTCAGCATGGTCGGTCGGCTCGTCTGGCTGTTGCCGAATCGCGGGGGTCTCCTGCGCTTCACGCTCGCCGCGTTCTGGCAGGAAGCCTTCCGGCGAACCTACGACAGCGAGCGGCGGCCCGAGGCCGACGCCCTGATCCGCGGTCTCTATGGCGTCGACCCGGAGCGCTACGACCGGGTCGCGGCCCTCGCGATCCTTCATCTCGCGAGTCAGGGTCGCTTCCTGGAGGCCACACCCCACGCGCGCTCGTTCTCGATCGCCTTCCCACCGCGTGCCCGGCGTCGCGCCCGGCTTCGCTGGCGCCTGATGCGCTCCCATGCCCGCTTCCTCGGTCTCGTCCGTCTCCTCAAGACCGCCTTCACCTTCGGCGACTGGGTTCCCTATGTCCTCTGGAAACTCGAGCGACACACGGGCCGGCGGATCGAGCTGACGGATCGCCAGCGCCGACATCCGCTGATCTTCGCCTGGCCGATCATCCTGCCCCTCCTGCGGAAGAGAAACCTGCGCTGAACTCGACTACCCTCCCGACCTGCGACCCGGCACGTCGGGCCGGTCCGCCGGAGCCTCCGAGGCGCGAACGGAACCCTTTCCGGTCGACCGGGCGAGGAAGCGCACGAGCCGGGCGGGAGACCCGGAAAACGAGACGAGCGGAAAGACGAGCGGGAAGAAGGGGGAATTCGAATGGATCTCGAAGGCAAGGCCGCGATCGTGACGGGCGCCGGGACCGGCGTCGGTCGCCAGACCGCGCTCCGACTCGCTGAACAGGGTTGCTCGGTTCTCGTGAACTACAGCCGATCGCGGGAAGGTGCCGAAGCCGCTGCAGCCGATTGCGAGCGGCTCGGCGTGAAGGCGATTGCCGTCCGGGCCGATGTCTCCCGGGACGAGGATTGCCGCGCGATGGTCGCCGAGGCCGAAAAGGCCTTCGGTCGGCTCGACGTCCTCATCAACAATGCGGGACAGACGAAATTCGTCCCCCACGAGAACCTCGACGGGCTCGAACCCGCCGACTGGAACCAGATCCTGAGCGTCAATCTCGTCGGACCCTTCCTGTGCAGCCGGGCGGCGAGGCCACTCCTCGAAGCGGACGAGGGGGGCGAGATCGTGATGACCTCGAGCGTGGCCGGACTCGTCGGCATGGGCAGCTCGATCGCCTACTGTGCCTCGAAGGCGGGCTTGAACAACCTGACGGTCACCCTCGCGCGTGCGCTCGCACCGAAGATCCGGGTGAACGCCATCGCACCGGGTTTCATCGACGGCGAATGGCTTCGGGAGGGGTTCGGCGAGGCCTACGAACCGATCCGCAAGAGCATGATCGAGCGGACGCCCCTGAAGCAGGTCGCGACCCCCGAATCCGTCGCCGCTGGAATCCTGTCGATCCTGACGGGACCGGATCTCCTGACCGGCCACGTCGTGCCCCACGAAGGCGGCGCGCTGATCAATCTCTGAGGAGGGTCGCCTTGGCCTCGCTCGATTCGAATTCGCCCTCCGCCGACCGCACCGGACGCGAGAACGCCCGGAGCCCGCAGGAGAAGACGCTGCTGATCACCGGCGCCTCCTCCGGGCTCGGAGCCGCCATGGCCGAGCGGATGGTCGAACTCGGCTGGCGCGTCTTCGGAACGAGTCGGAAGCCGCGACCGGACGAGGCCGGAATCGAATGGCTCGCCATGGACGTCTGCGACGACGATTCCGTCCGGACGGCGCTCGAAACGCTCTTCCAGCGGACCGACCACCTCGATGGCCTCGTCTGCAATGCCGGTTTCGGGATCTACGGTTCGATCGAGGAGACCTCGCTCGAGCGGGCTCGCGCCCAGTTCGAAACGAACTACTTCGGCGTGCTCCGGGTCCTGACGCCCGTACTCGCGCACATGCGAGCACGCAACCGGGGCCGGATCCTGCTCGTCGGTTCGCTCTCCGGACGGGCCACGATTCCCTTCCAGGCCCACTACTCCGCATCGAAAGCCGCCATCGAATCCCTCGCCTCGGGCCTGGCCAACGAGATCCACCCCTTCGACGTCCAGGTCAGCCTGATCGAGCCGGGTGACATCAATACGGCCTTCAACGACGTCATGGACTGGGGCGAAACCGATCCCGACTCGCCCTATGCGGAGCGCGCCGCACTCTGCGAGAAGACGATTCGCGAATCGCTGCCCCGATCTCCGGGGCCCGAGATCGTGGCCGATGCCGTGGCCCATGCACTGACGGCGAAGAAACCCCGATTCCGCTATGCGGTCGGCCGCGAAGCCCGCCTGGTGGGACTCGGCAAGCGCTTCCTGAGCGATCGCCTCAGCCAGAAGACCATCCGGGATCATTTCGGGATCTAG
>DRKE01000422.1 GCA_011051925.1 Deltaproteobacteria bacterium | reverse complement strand
GATCGCCGCAGTTGCGTCAGGACCTTGGGGCCGTCCAGGACGGGCATTTCCCAATCGAGGATCATGAGCTGGATCGAGGGGTCGTCATGGAACGAACGGATCGCGGCTGCGCCGTTTCTTGCGAGGATCGGTTCGAATCCCCATCCCTCGACCAGATGACTGATTCGATGGAGCTGGGATTCGGAATCATCTGCGAGCAGTACCTTCATCGACCGAAGGGCCCTCCCCGTGGAAAGAACGAAGGGAAACCCGGGCTGGAGGCATTCGATCACGATCGCTGATCCGAAACCCGAGCCACCCCTGCATGGCGCATTCGTCATGCGCGCCATACGGGAAACACATCGGTCGGACGCAACGAGCTTCTTTAGGCTCGAACAGTCATCGCGATCTTGTGTCGACACGATGCAGTGTGTCATTCGTGGGCCGATCGGAGAACTCTCTCGGAGGAAGCGCGGAACTCCGAGCAGGGAGACACCCCGTCGGGGCGGTCGAAGCGGGCGGTCGTGCTCTGCTTCGGTCGAGGGAAATCGGCTCTTTCGATGGTTCGAGGGACCGGTCAGGACATCGATAGATGACCCGAGGAGTCAGCTCCCCTTGCGCCCTTCGCTCGTCCGAGGCCGATACACAACGAGAAGAAGCACGTCACGAGAACACCCCAGAAGGCCAGGCCAGGCACCTTCGGGGGGCCGAGGGCCCTTCCGCTCACGACGATCTGGTTTCCGACGTCGATCGTACCGGGTTGGAGCCCGTTGCCGACCATCTCGTTCAGGATCAGATCGTCTCGGCCGTCTCCGTCGAGATCACCCGCGGTCCCGCTATAACAGAGGGTGTCGCCCTTGTCGCTCCCGACGGTGCCGTTCGCGCCGTCGAGTTCGGTGATGCGCAGCGTCGTCTCCGGAAGGCTCGAGGCGGACTGGAGATCGATCTGCGCGGGCCATCCCCCGCTTCGCCCGAAGAAGACGTGGACGAGGCCGGCATTCGTGCGGCCGAATGGCGAGGCATGGGGGGAGCCGATGGCGAGATCGGCAGCCCCGTCACCATCGAAATCACCCTGCATCGCGGTATCCGAAGCGAGGTCTCCCGGAGCGCCGCCGAAGATGTCGGTCCGCAGGAGTCCGGGCGGGGGAGTCTCGAGATCGAAGGTGAGGCCCTTGAGCGACGCGGCATCGAAGAAGACATGGCCGGAGCCCGCGAAGACACGGCTCTGCATCGCGCAATTTCCGACGATGTCGCCGACGAATAGATCGGCCTGGCCGTTCGCGTCGTAGTCGGCGCCCGCGAGGATCTCCTCGCCGAAGCTCACGTTGCAGTTCTGGCCTTCGATGATCGTATGGCTCCCCGGACTCGTGTCGATGGCGAAGCTCAGGCCGGCTGGCCAGGGGTCGACGAAGTTGTCGTCCCAGGCGATGTAGAGGGTGCCGTCGGTCGATCCGCCCACGCCGTCGGCGGAGCCGGCACCCGCGCCATCGGCCGGGATGCTGGCTCCGGCGCGGTTGAGCGCGGCGGCAACGAAGACCTCCGATCTTCCGTTGCCGTCGAGATCGCCGATCTGGCAGGTGGCGCCGAAGTGGAAATGACTCGAGCCCGGCGGCGGGGTGATCCGCGCGATGTGACCGGCGAGAGCGGTCGTCCCGAAGCCGATCAGGTCGATCGTCTGGTTGATCGCCAGATGAGCGCCGCCTCGGATGACGTAGACCTCTCCCGAATGGGTCGCCGTACTCGCGACCTGATCGGCACCGACCACGATGTCCGAGATGCCGTCCCCCGTGACGTCCCCGGTTCGGACCCAGATTCCCAGACGGCCGAGACTCACGGGGCCGATGAAGGTCGTCAGCGTCAGACTGGCCGGGGGCGTCGCCAGCTCGAGATGTTGTAGACCCGCCGCGAAAGTGCGGAGCGCCGGTCCCCCGACGAGGATCGTGAGCGCCCCGGCGCCGATCCGACCGGGCGTCGTGAAATTCTGGCGCGCGATGAGCAGATCGCCGATGCCGTCGCCCGTGACGTCATCCATCCAGATCTCGCTCCCAGTGGTCTCCGAGGGGCCCGCACCCGCGATCTTCAGGATGTCCGGAGAGAATCCGGCCGTGTCGATCGAACCGCCGATCGTTCCGTCCCCGAAGATCAGGGCGACCTCGCCCGCCAGAAGATCCCCGGACGGGTTGGTCGCCTGGAAGGCCGCCATCGCGGTGTCGCGAAACCCGTCCCCGTCCATGTCGAATCCCCCGGCGATCGGCAGGCCCGAGGAGCCGTCTCCGGTCGATCCGTACACCCTCGTGGCGATCGTCTTCGGAGTGCCGAGCGTGGCCAGGTCGATCTGGTCGAAAGCGCTGCCGGTCCGGGCGATGAAGAGCAGGACCAGGGTCGAAAGGATCGAGCGGATGAAGGGGGCGCGCATCGCAGATTCTCCTTTCGGCGGTTCGCTTCTCCATTGTATCTGCCGCCGAAGGCGACCCGGGAAGAATCTTCGTGTCCCCGGTCAGGGGATCAGGACAGCCGCGCCGACGAGATGGCCCGTGCGAAGGTCATTCAAGGCTTCATTCGCTCGATCGAGGGGATAGGGGGTGACCTGCGTCTTGACGGGCACGCGCGGTGCGATCGCGAGGAAGTCTTCTGCATCCCGCCGGGTGAGATTCGCGACGGAGCGGAGCACTCTCTCTTCCCACAGCAGACGGTAGGGAAACGAGGGGATGTCGCTCATGTGGATTCCAGCGCAGACCACGACGCCGCCTGGAACGACATGGGAAAGCGCGATCGGGACGAGTTCGCCGACGGGGGCGAAGAGGATGGCCGCGTCGAGGGGAACCGGCGGCGCTTCGGTGGACGCCCCGGTCCAGGTCGCCCCAAGGGATCGCGCGAGCGCCTGGGCGTCGTCGTCACCCTCCCTGGTGAAAGCGAAGACTTCGCGTTCTTCGAAGACGGCGACCTGGCAGATGATATGCGCTGCGGCACCGAATCCGTAGAGTCCGATCCGCTTCGCGGCGCCGGTCATGCGGTACGCGCGGTGGCCGATCAATCCAGCGCAGAGAAGCGGTGCGGCTTCCGTGTCGCCGTACTGCTCGGGAAGGGGAAGGGCGTAGTCGGCACGCGCGATGGCGCATTCGGCATATCCCCCATCGACCTGATAGCCGGTGAAGACAGCCTTCGGACAGAGATTCTCGCGTCCTGATCGACAGTACGGACAGGTTCCGCAGGCACTCGCCAGCCAGGGAATGCCGACGCGGTCCCCCTCCTGGAATCGGGAAACCCCCTCACCGAGAGCGTCGACGACGCCGACGACCTCGTGTCCGGGCACGATCGGGATCCGTGGATCGGGCAATTCAGCATCCACGACATGGAGGTCCGTGCGACACACTCCGCAGGCCCGGACACGGACACGGATCTCGCCCGGCCCGGGTTCCGGGACAGGTCCGTCCTCGAGTTCGAGCGTCCCGCTTCCGGGTTCGTTCAGGACCATTCGCTTCATCGAAGGCAAGAATACCCGATACGAGCCGGCCGGGTCCCCATCTCGCGGCAGCGCCCCACTCAAGGCGTGGAGCCGCCGGGCCGAAGCCGGCTGCCATGGACTGGATGCCCTTTCTCGCATTCGGAGTGGCGTTCGCCGCACTCGTCGCCCGACTCCTGATGAAGGCCCGGGCCGACCGGAGAGCCCGAGGGGAGAAGCTCGTCCGAATGGGTTTCGCGCCGTGTTCGTCGGAGGCCGAGATCGAAATGCTGGTGGAGCAGATCACGTGCTTCGAGAACAACTCCGGGTACCGCTATCGGGTCGAAGAAGTGATGCGGATCTCCCTTCGCGGCGACGCGGCGTGGTTCTATCGGAAGGAGAGGTCGCGCAGCGGGAACATCGTGGCGGTTCACGAGTTCCACTTCCCCCTCGACCGCCCCTCCCGCGAGGGCGTCGTGCTCTTCTTCAAGCCCAGTGCGCTTCGTTCCGGCACTTCGGCCACGTTCGTCGGAAGTCTGGCGACGGGGGGTTGGGATTCCCAACCCGACGATCTGACCCGGCTTCCCGTTCCGGAAGACCTGCGCCACGGCAACCTGATCGGAATCCTCGCGCCTGCCGGCGCGTCCCTCTTCGAGCTGATCGAGCCGAAGGCGATCGCCGCACTGCAGCCGGTCGGCGATCATGGTGCGACGCGCGTCGCCTGCCGGGATGGATGGTGCAGCTTCTCCAGTTCATCCACGCGCCATGACTTCGATCTCGAAGGGCTCTGGTCGATCATCCAGGGTCTGGCAAGCCTCTCGTAGCGCCCGGTCGCGATGGACGTGCCTCTGACCCGATCTCCGTGTCGTGAAATCTTCAAGTCGGGAGGAGTCGGGAGGGGCCGAGTTGCTACGCCTTCCATTCCGCGCCTTTCGAGCGACCTGGAGACGCAATCCCGGTGCATTCCCCGCGAATGGATCCGGCGGACCAGAAAGCCGCCGGAGTTCCGGAAGAGGCCGCCAGGGAAGCTCTGCAGAACTCGCTCAACAGGGTCCGACCCTATCGGGGGACATTTGGATGTTGAAGCAGCAGACCTTGCGGCGGTTCGTGCGGGTCGAACCGGGCGACGACGAGGTGTCGGACGAGTCGACGATCCTTCGTTTCCGTCATCTCCTGGAGCGGGAGGTGTTCACGGAGGGGATCTTCGACGTCTGAAGGATCTGCTCGCGGAAAAGCGGATGATGCTTCGAGCGGGAACGATCGTGGACGCGAGCCCGTGGCGAGCACCCATTCCGGCTCTCGAAGCCACTCCGACCGCCTGAACCTGTTCGAGCACGGGACCCCCTCCCGCACTGGCACGGCACGGCGGCGTGTGCAGGGCTTCCCTAGTCGTCGGGGCGCCCCGGCGCGAATCTTCCCGAGTGGTCGATGACTCCTGTTCGGCCGTCCGGGGCCGTGACCCGCGCATGACCGTTCTCGAAACCATGAGCGGGCACGTAGAGATAGTCGATGACCAGCTTCCCGTTCCGATCGACATAGCCGTAGCGATCATCCAGTTTGACCCGAGCGAGGCCTTCGGAGAAGGCCATCACATGCTGGAAGCGTGGGCGAATGACGAATACGCCTTCTCGATCGACGTATCCCCAACGATCTCCGATCCGGACGGCAGCCAGCCCCTCGTGGAAGGAGGCCTTCGGATGGTCGCGAAGATCGACGCGGGCGGGGACGGAGGGAGTGTCCTCCGTCCCTTCTCCGGAGGAGACCGCCGGAAGGACCGAGAGGACCACGAACGACAGGACCAGGAGCCGCTCCGATATGGACTCGAGCGCGGTCCTCGACCAGCGTGTCGAAGCGCGTGGTGCCGCGAAAACGCGGTCGGTCGTGATGCCGATCCGGTTCATGGCTATCTCCTGGGTGGATCCCCTCGGATTCCAGTCCGGATTCTAGCCGCGGTGGAGGCAAATGGAAGAAGCGATGAGTGTCCGAATGTCCAGATGGGTCGCGATCGGCGTCGTGTTCGCCTTCTTCCTCCCCCTGCTCTTCCGCGGAGCCGTCATCGCCGCTCATGACAACCGTCTGGAACTCGGACTGCCCGGGACGTCCGAGGCCGATCCGTCGAACCGGAAGTTCTCGGATCAGACCGCAATCTTCATTCCGGAGATCCAGCAACATCTGCATGGAAAGAGGGCGGGCTGGCTCTCTCTCTGGAACCCCTACGTCGAGATGGGGCGGCCGGTCCACCACGTTTCCGGATCGAGCAAGGCCTATCATCTCTTTCATCTCCTCTCCCTGATGATCGATGATCCGTTCGTTCTCTACACGATCCTGATCGTCGTGGCGATCGTTCTCTCCGTCCTGTTCGGGCACCTCTTCTTCGAGGCCCTCGGTTTTCCTCCGACCGTCTGTTTCGTCGCTTCGCTCGGGCTCGGCCTCGGTGTCTTCAGTGCGTACTGGCTGACATTCGCGCTCTTCTTGTGGACGCTCGCATGGTCGTTGGGACTGCTCTGGTGCATCACCCGCTTCCTGGAGTCGCCTGGACCCGGTTGGGGATCGGGTGTCGCCTTCATGGTGCACTCCCTTCTTCTGTCCGGATACCCCCAGCAGATCGTGCTCCATGCCTATTTCATCGTCGGCTTCGGTGCCTATCAGGCCTGGCGATCGGGCCGAAGCATGGGGGACGCGCTGCGCCGTATCCTGATGCTCGGCCTCTGCGGGGCCCTCGGCGTGCTCACGGTGGCACCCGTCTACCTGGATCTCGCCCTGGCCCTGTCGCGTTCCGCTCGCCTGGATCCGGGCTCGGAGTTCTTCCTGAGCGTTCTTCCACGGCTGGATGGTTGGCGGGATCTGGTCGTCTTCCTCGGCCAGGTCTTCGATGCGTTCTGGTACGGGAATCCGATCGATCCGGGTCATCCCCTGCGCTTCGACGGGATCTCGCTCACGCCCGTTCCTGCGGCCCTCGCCCTGGCCTCGCTCGTCAGCTGGCGTCGCCTCTGGCCGATCCAGTTCCTCGTGCTGGTCTCGCTGCTGGCCAATACGGTTCCAGGGGTCTTCCGCTTCGGCGTGGAGCATGCAGGCCTCGGCCTTTCGCGTTTCAATCCGTTGGCCGGCATGCAGATCCCGATCTTCCTTCTCGCCGCGCACGGATTGGATCGGGCGATGCGGGGAGAGTCGATCTCGCGCTGGGGTCTGGTGATGCCCGGGATCGTCGCTGGGGGAATCGCGGTTCTCGGCCTCGCCGTTTCGGGCGTTCCATTCGATGTCGCGAACGTCGCCATCGGTCTGTCACTGCTATCGGCCACCGTCTGGCTCCTGTGGGCCCCGCGAACATGGCTGGCGGTGGGTCTCGCCCTGGCCAGTGTCCTCTTCTACTCGGCTCGGCTCCCTCTTTCGCGGCCGCTCGAATCGATTGCAATGACCTCACCCCTCGTCGAACGTCTGCGTGCGCTCACTCCGGAGGGATCCCGTTTCGCCTGGGTCGGGCCGGGACGTCGGCTGATTCCGTCGAACGAAGAAGCCCTCGTGGGAATCCCCAGCATCCACGCCTACGATTCGCTGTCTTCGCGGGCATATCAGGATTGGGTCTTGCGTGTCAGCCGGGTCGGCACGCGGGAATCGGGACGTTATTTCCTTCGGGTGGCCGGGACCCGCCGGTTGTTCGGTCACGAGTTTCCGTTCACGGGCATCGCGGCGATCCTGTCCGAGGGGAAGATCCGGGACGAACGCGTCGAGCAGGTCGACCGCCGGATCCATCGCGTCAGGCAGACCCCGCGGCTCGAAGCCCAGGTCGTGCGTTTCCAGGCGGCCGGGAACGGAGCCACGGCTTCATTCGGGACCTTCGAGGAAGCGCGTACGCTCCCGATCGAGCGGCTGTCGGACGAGGGGGATCGGATCTCGTTCCGACTGACTCCCTCGAAGCGGGAGACGCTCGTCTTCCTCAGCCAGCAATACCATCCCCAATGGCGCGCGACCGCGGGAACGACGCCACTGCCGACACCGATCGTCAACGGATTCTATCAGGGCATCCTGGTTCCTCCGGATACCGGCCAGATCGAAGTCCGATTCCGGCCCTTCGCTCGATGGAGCTGGATTCCCCAGGTCTTCTTCATGCTCCTCTTCGCGTGGCTGTCGGGGTACCGGATCTGGACACGACGGAAAGGGGGTTCTCCGATAGACTCGCACGGGCGCCGGAAAGCGGACGTCTCGCGGGCATGGCGTGGATGTGGGATGGACGGATGACGGGCGAGTAGCGGTCGGACGGTGGAGTAGAAGAACGATGCTCAAGGATCCGGGGTCGGCATCGCCGACGAGCGCGCAGTCCGGAATCCGGATTCCGCTGAACAAGCCCTTCATCGCCGGGAACGAGCTTTCCTATATCCGGGAGGCGGTCGAACGAGGGCAGCTCGCGGCGGATGGTCATTTCGCAAGGCGCTGCCATGAGCTCCTCGAGGCCTCGACCGGGGCCGCGAGGGTTCTCCTGACGCCTTCCTGTACGGCAGCGCTCGAAATGGCCGCGATGCTCTGTGATCTCGGGCCGGCTGACGAGGTCATCCTTCCCTCCTATACCTTCGTCTCGACGGCCAGCGCGATCGTGCGGGAAGGGGCGACGCCGATCTTCGTCGACATCCGGGAAGACACCCTCAATCTCGACGAGACACTCATCGAGGCGGCCATCACGCCGAGAACCCGCGCGATCTTTCCCGTCCACTATGCCGGGGTGGCGAGCGAGATGGATACGATCTGTCGGATCGCGAGAGAGAACGATCTGCTCGTCGTCGAGGACGCGGCCCAGGCCGTTGGCTCGCGCTACAAGGGTCGGGGCCTCGGCAGCATCGGGGATCTGGCGGCATTCAGCTTCCACGAGACGAAGAACTTCATCTGTGGCGAGGGAGGCGCGCTCTGTATCAACGACTCCCGGTTCGTCGCGCGGGCCGAGATCATCCGCGACAAGGGAACCGATCGCCAACGGTTCTTCCGTGGTGAGACGGACAGGTACACATGGCAAGAACTCGGTTCTTCCTACGTCGCCAGCGAGATCTGCGCGGCCTTCCTCTTCGCGCAACTGGAGGAAATGGAGTCCATCACGGAGCGAAGGGCCGAGATCGCAGCCTACTATTCCGAGCACCTCTCCGGACTGGAGCGGGAAGGCCGGCTCCGGCTTCCCTGCGTTCCCCCGGATTGCGAGACCAACGCGCATCTCTACCATCTCCTGTTGCCCGACGAGGCGACTCGGGACGGGCTGATGTCCCATCTCAGGACGCACGGGATCCTCGCCGTGTTCCACTATGTCCCTCTCCACGATTCGCCGATGGGAACGAAACTGGCTGGCGGAAGGCCCGCCCGGCTCCCCGTGACGGAATCCGTCAGTCGTCGTCTGCTCCGTCTCCCTTTCTATTGCCAGCTGGAGCCGCTCGAGCAGGAAGAGGTCGTCGGGCGGATCCGCGATTTCTTCGAACGATGAGGCGGCCCGCCGGTGCCGATGCCTGACACGTTCCGGATTCGCCGGCTGGACTGGGATAGCGGGTTCTTCGGAATCCGGGTGGGCGAGCTGCGCGCTCGAGGGGCCACGGCCGATCGGCTGCACGAGATCCTGGCTTCGGCCTCCCGCGACTACGATCTCGTCTACCTGCGCGACGCGGATCCCGGACTCATGACGGCTGGATTCCTGCGCGTCCACCGGGGCCAGCATGTCGACACGCGAGTCGAGTTCGAGGTCGCGCCCGTCGTTCCACCCGAGGGAGATCCGGCGTCCTGCGGCCGGGTTCGTCCTTTCGGGCCCGACGAGGATTCCTCGGATCTCGTGGCCCTGGCTCCCCAGGCCGCCGCGCATTCCCGCTTCCGACGGGATGTCCGCTTTCCCGCCGAGTGGGTCGACCGGCTCTACCGGGCCTGGATCGAGCGGTCGGTGTCCGGAGCGCTGGCGGATCGGGTCCTGGTCGCCGAGCTCGATGATCGGATCGCGGGCTTCCATGCCATCCGGGTGGAGGACGGGGCGGGACGCCTGACGCTCTTCGCCGTCGATGCCGCCGCTCGGGGTCGGGGACTCGGCGGGGCCCTGCTGCGCGCTGGACTCGAATGGGTACGGGAGCGGGGCCTCTCGCGTGCTCGTGTCGCGACACAGATCGACAATCCGGTCTGCCGGCTCTACGAGAGATTCGGCTACTCGCTCGTCGGACGGGAGGAGATCTATCATTTCTGGCCCGATCCTTCGAGTCCCGTCGCGCGGAGTTCCGATCTGCCATGAAAAAGAAGCTGCCCTCGCTCAGTGTCGTGATCCCGGTCTATCGGAGTGCGCCCATCCTCGGGTCGCTGGTCGACCGGCTGGAAGAATCCCTTCGCGCGCTGGCGGCCGACTTCGAGGTCATCCTCGTGAACGACGACAGCCCGGACGAGAGCTGGGCGGTCATCGAGTCGCTGGGCCGGACGCGCCCCTGGCTCGTCGGAATCGATCTCAAGAGGAACTACGGGCAGCACAACGCGCTGTTGTGCGGAATCCGGCTCGCGCGGCACGAGATCG
>DRKE01000421.1 GCA_011051925.1 Deltaproteobacteria bacterium | reverse complement strand
GTCGGCCGCCGCCCGACCCTTCTCCATCCATTCCGCGATCCAGCTCGTCCCCGGTGGCCAGGGGCCCAGGCGCCCCTCACGCAGCTCGGTCAGGACGTGCTCGATCGCACGCGACCTGCTCGCGTCCGGATCCGCCCCGGCCTCCGGGCCGAGCGCCGCCCGCGCGAGATCACCCGGGGTCTTCTGCTTCTCGAGGTCCGCGGGAAAGAGCCGGCTCCGCCATTCGACGAAGGCGGTCGGAAGGGGACGATCGAGAGGCTGTGCCAGACTCGCCCGCCGCACGAGGGCGCACAACGCATCGCGCTCCACCTCGAAGATCCGTTGTTCCGAGCCCGCGGTCAGGCTGCGCAGGAACCCGCGGACGCGGCTCCGACCGGCGTTGTAGACCTTGAAGTCGAGGATGCCCCTCGCCTCGTCGAAACGCACTTCGAAGAGCCGGACCCCGCCGGCGGGATGATTCTCGATCAGGTATCCGACCCGGGCTCCGCGGAAATCGGGCAGCGAGATCCGTGCCTCCTCCCATCGATCCGGCTCGCCCACGTTGCGCGGCGCGGCCGATTTCGGCGCCCACCCGGATTCCTCGA
This sequence comes from Deltaproteobacteria bacterium, assembly GCA_011051925.1. Taxonomy (GTDB): domain Bacteria; phylum Myxococcota_A; class UBA9160; order UBA9160; family UBA4427; genus UBA4427. Next base: position 5,615 of record DRKE01000421.1, on the reverse strand, counting down.
TCTCGATCCCCCGCGAGCGGAGTCGATGCCGCGCCCGGCGCAGGAGTTTGCGTCCCGCTTTCGGCAGCCCCTCGTCGGATGCCGCCAGCAGGATCTGCGCCCCCTCATCCGCATCGCTCCAGACATCGACGAGTTCCGCGCCCACATCGGGTTCCTCCCGCAGGATCCAGCCCAGCAGGCGACTCGCGGCCTCGGGCGGAAGCGCCTCGAGCAATCGATGGGGATCTCCGTTGGCGGGTCGGATCCGGTCGGCCAGATCGGGCAGTTCGCTGGCCGCGCGTTCGAGACTTTCGGGTAGGCTCATCGTCTTCGTTCAGTTCATCCGATCGCGGTCGATCAGATCGGCGCGTGGGGATCGAGCAGGCGTCGGTGCTCGTCCATCGCGAATCGATCCGTCATTCCGGCGATGTAGTCCGAGATGGCCCTCGGCATGCCTTCCCGCGCGAAACGGGCTCGCACGTTCGCCGGAAGCAGGACGGGATCTTCCCGGTAGGTTCGAAACAGGTCTCCGACGATCCATTCGGCCTTGCGCGTACGCCGAAGGACTCGCGGATGCTGATAGAAATTCTCCAGCAGAAACTCCTTCAATTCTCGCTTTCCAGCGTCGATCGCGGGCGAGAAGCCGACCAGTGGCTCCGGTCTCGCTCGCAACGCCGCAAGGGATTCCGGCGGATCCACAGCCAGCCGGCGAGCGGTCTCTTCGATCAGATCGCTGATCAGCGTATCACCGAGGGCCCCGATCGTCTGGGACCGCGCCACCGAGGCCGACACCGAGGTGTCGTTCCGACCAGACCGGGATGCGGCTGATTTCCATAACGCCAACCCCTCGAGCATCGGGGTCGACAGGATGCCGGAACGCAGCCCGTCGTCCAGGTCGTGATGGATATAGGCGATTTCATCCGCGCTGTCCGCCACCTGCGCCTCGAGCGAGCGCTGCGCATGGCGGGGTGGAAGCGGGACGGGATGACTCCACTGGCTCCCGTGCTTCAGGATGCCTTCACGGGTTTCCATCGTCAGGTTCAGCCCACTCCAGTCCGGGTAGCGCTCTTCGAGCAGATCGACGATCCGCAGGCTCTGTCGATTGTGATCGAATCCCCCGTCGTCCTTCATGCATTCGGCCAGGACGGCTTCCCCTGCGTGGCCGAAAGGGGTATGACCGAGATCGTGGGCCAGCACGATGGCCTCCGCGAGATCTTCGCAGAGGCGCAGCGCGCGGGCGATCGTGCGCGCGATCTGGGCCGCTTCGATCGTATGGGTCAGGCGATTGCGATCGTGATCGTTTTCGACATGGACGAAGACCTGGGTCTTGAACTCGAGGCGGCGGAAGGCGCGCGCGTGGACGATCCGATCGCGATCGCGTTGGAAGGCGCTCCGGTAGGGATGGGGTGGCTCATCGACGAGGCGGCCCTCGGAGTCCCCCGAACGGGCGGCCCACGGCGCGAGCATGCGCCGCTCATCCTCCTCCCAGCTTTCTCGGGTTCGCCAGGTCATGGGTCCGGTCCTATTCCCCTTCCGATTCCCGGAGAAGCTGTCGCAGGGCCGCGCGGGATCGCGCGTCGATGTCGTCGAGCGCCGGGGCTGCGGTCTCTCGTGCCGGGCTTCCTCGCTCCGGTCCCTCCCAGAAGAGCAGGACGACGATTGCGGCCAAGGCTAGCAGGAGCGCTGCCAACCCCATGCCCCAGCGGGCTCGGATCGTCATTCCCCGATGTCCATGCCCACGTCCTTGCCGAGACACGCTGATCCCTCAAAGCCGACCCTTCAGCCGATCGATCCGATCCGACACCCCGCACCACGGAAGTTCCGTTCCCACACGACGTGCCTCGATTTCCGGGATCCCTCGGGGGGAAGCGATCCGAAATTACGGCCGCCGAGCGGCCCTGTCAACTCGTGCCCCCCGGCTGTCCGCAGCCCCCGGACGAGTCGCTAACCTGCGCGCCATGCCCATGATCCTCGAAACGCTCCCGTCCCGGCTGCTGCTCGGCCCGGGCCCTTCGAATGCTCCGGATGCCGTGCTCGAGGCGATGCGTCGCCCCCTGGTCGGCCATCTCGATCCCCACTTCCTGGCCCTGCTCGATCGCCTGAAAGAGGGTCTGCGTACGCTTTTCGGGACCACGAACGCGATGACCCTTCCGCTCTCCGCCACGGGCAGTGCCGGGATGGAGGCGTGCCTCGTGAATCTTCTCGAAGCGGGGGATCCCGTCGTGGTCGGGGTGAACGGGGTCTTCGGCGGCCGCATGGCCGAGGTCGCGCGCCGCGCCGGAGCGCGGGTCACGACCGTCGAAGCGGATTGGGGCCGGCCGCTCGATGCCTCGCAGATGGACGACGTGATCTCCCGGGTGCGCCCCCGCGTCGTCGCCTTCGTCCATGCGGAAACCTCGACCGGGGTCTGCCAACCCGTCGAAGAGATCGCCTCCGCGGCCCGTGCGGCCGGGGCGATGGTCGTCCTCGATTGCGTGACCTCCCTGGCCGGTCGCCCGGTCGAACTGGATGCGTGGGGCATCGATGCGGCCTACAGCGGCTCCCAGAAATGCCTGTCGTGCTCGCCGGGCCTTTCGCCCGTCTCGGTTTCCGATCGGGCGATCGAGCACGTGCGTGAACGGCGGACGCCGGTACAGAGCTGGTTTCTCGATCTCGGTCTGCTCGCGGGCTACTACGCGGGGGCCCAACGCGTCTACCACCACACGGCTCCGATCAGCGCGATCTACGGCCTCGCCGCAGGGGTCGACCGCGTTCTCGAGGAAGGTCTCGAACCGCGCTTCGAACGCCATCGCCAGGCCTCGAGCCGGCTGGTCCAGGGCCTCGAGGCGTTGGGCTTCGAGCCCCTGGTCGAGGCGGCCCATCGCCTTCCGATGCTGACGTCCGTCCGCCTGCCCGAGCGCGTCGAGCGGCTGGGCGAAGCCGTCGTCCGGGGGCGGCTGCTCGAGGACTTCGGAATCGAGGTCGGGGCCGGCCTGGGTCCCCTGGCCGGCGAGATCTGGCGGATCGGCTTGATGGGTGAGAACGCGCGTCCCGAGGTCGTCGACCGACTCCTCGAAGCGCTGCACGCCGTCCTCGACTGAGTCGTTCCGACCCCGTCCGCGAATCCATCCGATCGCATGTGCGCCGGGAAGCGTGGCCCTGGGAAGGGAATCGATCCCCTCCCCGGATCACGTGGCCGGGTCGAGCCCCTCCAGATGCCCGGTGACGATCTCGAGCCAGCGCTGCGGATTCTCCTGATGCGGATGATGCTCGGCCTGCGGAATCGTCGTCCGCTCGACCCTGGGCAGATGGGCTTCGAAGAGATCGGCGCCCGGTAGCCAGTCCTCGTCGAATTCGCCGACCATCACCTGGACGGGCACGTCGATCCCCGGCAGTCGGTCGACCAGCGAGGTCGAATCGAAGAACATCGTGCCGATCCCCCGGAAACTCGCCGGCGTCATCGCGCGGAGCCTCCGGCGATGGTGGGCCCAATAGCGCTCGCCCCAGGCCGCGATCGTCTCCGAGACGTCGAGGCGTCCCACCCGTTCCATGATCTCCTGGAGTCCCGCCATGCCCCGGGCTTCGGCCAGCTCCGCCCCCCGCTCGAAGCCTTCGCGAGCGAGGGTCGCGGGCCGTTCCGGCGCCGTACACATGAAGAGGAGCGAGCGGATCCGCTCCGGATGGGCCAGCGCGAAACGCAGGGTCAGCATGCCGCCCATCGAATGTCCCAGAAGGTCGCACCGCTCGATCTCCAGGTGATCGAGCAGATCGAGCAGATCCTTCACGAGCTGCTCGAAGGACCAGCCCAATGGCCCCGGCCCTGCATCGGAATCGCCATGCCCTCGAAGATCCGGAGCGATCACCCGCCGATTCCGGGCGAGGCGGGGCGCGACGCCGATGAAGTCGTCCCGGTGGCCCATGAAGCCGTGGACGAGCACCAGGGGCGGGACATCGCTCCCCAGGGCGCCTTCGACTTCGTCGGGGCCTCGCCCCGCGCCGACCCCCTCCGGCGCCGGACATCCCGCCGGCTCCTCGAGCCAGGCGACGTCGCCATCCGCGAGTCGCGCGCGCCGGGGTTCACTCTCGTCGATTCCGCTAGCCGGCATGCAGACGCACCCGGTCACAGGGCTTCGCGATGATCTCGGCCTCGACGCGCGAGAGTTCGTCGAGACGCGCAGCCAGGCGGCCTCGATCGACGAGCCGTGCGGCCAGGTCGAGGTAGAGCCGATGATGCCTCGCTTCAGACGCCAGCAGCGATCCGTAGAGCGCGGCGAGCTCCGGATCCGTCTCGGCCAGCCCCTCCGTGAGGATCTGGAAGCGCTCGCAACTGCGCGCTTCGATCAGCGCCGAGATCAGGAGCACATCGACCAATCGCTCGGGTTCGTCACGGCGGATCCCCTCGTGAAGCACGCTGCCGTAGGGAGCGGGCTTCAGGGTCCGGTAGTGGATTCCACGACGGTCGAGCAACCCGAGGACCTGCTGGAAATGGTCGAGTTCCTCACGGGCCAGGTCCGCGACCGGCTCCTGCAGGAAACGGTGATGGGGGTACGAGAAAAGCAGCTTGATCGCCGCCCCCGCGGCCTTCTTTTCGCAGTGGGCATGATCGAGCAGGATTTCGTCGAGGTGGGCTCGCGCCCGGCGCAACCAGGCGGGCGACGTTGTCGAACGGAGATGCAACACGATCGCGGAGTCTAACGCGAACCCGATCGGATCGCGCTCCGCTCGTGGTCCCGACCCGGCCTGCTAGCGTACGGCGCATGCGAACGCGCGCATCGGATCGGGTTGACCTCCAGGTCGGTTCGGCGGGTCCGCAACCGTCCATCCGGCTCTTCACGCAATCGATGAACCCCTTCACGGAGAAGGTCGCCGCGGCGCTCGCGCTGAAGCGGTTGCCCTTCGAACGCGTCGTCTCCGAAGACCCGGAAGACGTGCGACGCTGGAGCCCGATCGCCCGGACCCTGCCGGTCCTCGAGATCGACGGAAGACGCAAGGCGGATTCGTCGCAGATCGTCCGCTGGCTCGACGGACTCTTTCCCGATCCGCCGCTCTACTCGAACGATCCCCGCACGGCCGATGCCCAACGCAACCTGGCCGAATGGTCCGACAATTCGTTTTCCTGGTACTGGAATCGCTGGCGCGCGGCGCGCTACCCGCAACCGGGTGACGAGGCGCCGATCGAAGAATCCCTGATCGCGCGGATCCGGGATCAGATCGGGCGCACGCTCGGCCCCTCTCTGGGACACGCGGTGCGGACCCGGGCCCAGCTGCGCGAACTCGAGATCATTCGTGAGCTGCAGGATCGCCTGGACGATCTCGTGGGTTTCCTGGGCGATCGTCCCTTCTTCCATGCCGACGAGCCCAGCATCGCGGATCTCTCCGTCTACGCGATGCTCCGCATCCTGCACGAGGGCCCGATCCCGGACTGCGCCGAAGCGATCGCCGATCGCCCCACGCTCGCCGCCTTCCTCGACCGGATCACCCGCCGCATCCAGTCGCTCGAGACCCAGCCCGACTGAGCGGCCCGCCATGGGGCCCCGACCGTCCGCCTCCGGGTCGGGGCGTCGTGCGCAAGGTGGATCCACCGACCGCGTAGCGAACGATGCCGAAGGCGCACTCCCGCACAGCGAGACCCGCACACCGAGAAGTGAGGGAGCGGG
>DRKE01000420.1 GCA_011051925.1 Deltaproteobacteria bacterium | reverse complement strand
TCGGATACGCCGGCGCCCTCTACTTCACCGCCGACGACGGCGTGAACGGTCGCGAGCTCTGGACGAGTGATGGGACCAGTGGCGGCACGACGATGGTCGCCGACATCAACGCATCCGGAGGCATCGGATCTCCTTCGCTGTTCGTGTCGAATGGTCGCCTCTGGTTCGCGGCGGATGATGGCGTGAACGGCCTCGAGCCCTGGTCGAGCGACGGGACCCTGGCAGGCACGCAGCCGCTCCTCGATCTCCAGGTCGGCGCGAGTGGAAGCACGCCATCGGACTTCCGGCCGGCAGGCGCACTGACGCTCTTCGCGGCCGACGATGGAATCGAGGGGAGGGAACTCTGGGCGACGGACGGTACCGCTCTGGGCACGAATCCGGTTCTCGACATCCAGCCGGGTGCCGCCTCTTCGTCCCCGAATGGCATGACGAGCATCGGCTCCCTGGTCTTCTTTGCCGCGGACGACGGCGTGAACGGTCGGGAGTTGTGGGTGAGCGACGGGACGACGACGGGAACGTCGATCGTGACCGACCTCAATCCCGGTCCCGCGGAGGCGTTCGACCCGTTCGGGGTACTCGAATTCGGCGTGATCGGATCCGATCTCTATTTCCAGGGGACCGATGGCGTTTCCGGCCTCGAGGTCTGGAAGAGCGATGGCAGCATGGCGGGAACGATCCAGGTCTCGGACATTCGCCAGGGAACCAATGACGCGATGATCACCGAGTTCGCGATCCTCGGCGCCGAAGTGTACTTCCCGGCGCGCGATGGCGACGTACAGACGCTCTGGCGGAGCAATGGAACGGATGCAGGGACGACGATGGTCAGCGAGATCGTTCCGGGTGGCGACGCGAAAGTGGGTTCGCTGATCACGGTCGGCGGCTCGATCTTCTTCCAGGCGGACGACGGGACGACGGGCGCCGAATTGTGGAAATCCGATGGCACGGCGGGCGGCACCTTCCGAGTCGCCGACATCAACCCGGGAACGGCGGGCTCGTCTCCGCGGATGCTCGGCGCCCTCGGGAGCTCGCTCGTCTTCGCTGCCGATGATGGCACGACCGGTCAGGAACTCTGGATCAGCGACGGGACCGCTGCGGGGACCGTCCGCGTGATGGACATCAACCCCGGTCCGACCGGCTCGTCCCCGCTTTCGGGCCTCGTCCACGGAACGGAGGTCTACTTCCCGGCCAACGATGGAACCAGCGGATTCGAACTCTGGAAGACGGACGGAACCGCGGCCGGGACGGGTCGCGTCAAGGATCTCAATCCCGGGGGCGGTTTCGGATTCATCAATGGCGAGTTCGCCTCGTTCGCCGGCGAGGTCTACTTCGCGGGCGATGACGGCACGGGGGCGGAGCTCTGGAAGACGGACGGGACGGATCCCGGAACCATCCTCGTCAAGGACATCGCACCGGGCGGGTTCTCCGGCTCACAGCCCGAACAATTCACGCCGGCCGGCGGTGTGCTCTATTTCTTCGCCAACGACGGGGTCAACGGCCAGGAACTCTGGCGGTCCGACGGAACCGGTCCGGGAACGAGTCTCGTGGCCAACGTGGGCCCCGGAAGCCTCGGCGTCGGCGGGTTTCTCGATTCGAAACTCGTCGAAGCCGGAGGGCTGCTCTTCTTCCCGGCGAATGACGGCGTGTCCGGGCGCGAGCTGTGGAAGAGCGATGGAACGGCTCCCGGAACGGTCCTCGTCAAGGACATCGCACCTGCGGCCGAATGGGCTTTCAATTCCTTCACGCTCGTCGTGAACAGCGCCAATGGCGTCGTCTACTTCGCCGCCGAAGACGGCACGCTCGGCGTCGAGCCCTGGATGAGCGACGGAACCGAGGCAGGGACCGTGATGTTGGGCGACGTGTCCGCAGGAGAATTCGATTCCGACCCCGGCACGGCCGGATTCGTGTTCGCGGGCGCGAACGTCTTCTTCACGGCGACGGACAAGGATGTCGGCGAAGAGCTGCGTGCCGTCACCGTCCCGGAGCCCGGGCTGGCGATTTCGCTGGGCTTTGGCGTCTGGTTCGTCGCGGGCCTGGCTCGGAAGAAATCCCGAACGCGGAGCGTCGGATGATGACTGGAACGGACGATTCGATTCCGATGAGCATGACGTAGATGACGACGTGGTGAAGTGTAGGGAGAAGCGCATGATGAAAAGAGCAACGAAGCTGATCGGGATGACGATCGCATGGGCTCTCCTCGGCGGGGCGAGCCCGTCCCAGGCGACGACGATCTTCTACTCGGTCTCTCCGATCGGGGGCAGCACCTTCGAATACGCCTACCTCGTCGAGAACGATTCGTTGGCGGTGTCGCTCGAGGAGTTCACGCTCTTTTTCGATCGCGCGCTCTTCGAGAACCTGCAGGCGGTCAACGTGCCCGCCGGCTGGGACCCGCTCGTCGCCCAGCCCGATCCGCTCCTGGCGGAGGACGGATTCCTGGATGTACTGGCCCTCGGTCTCGCGGACGCGATCGATCCAGGTGGGCTTCTCGGAGGCTTTTCGATTCGCTTCGACTGGCTTGGTTCGGGATCGCCCGGCGCTCAGGCCTTCGAGATCCGGGATGCGCTGACTTTCGACCTCCTGGACGTGGGCGTGACCGTGCCGATTCCCGAGCCGGGTCCGGCTCTTCTGATGCTTCTCGGATTGGCCGTTCTCGCCCGACCCTGGACCGGGTTCGGGCTACGTGCCAAGGGGCAGAACACGGTGCGGGACCCGGCATGATCGGGCTCCTCCGCTTCGCGTGGCGGGCGGCGGCCGCTCTGTGGGTCGCCGGCCTGCTGGTGCCGGCGGCGCACGCCGCGCCCGAGATGGCTCCATTTGCGGATTTCGAGCGGGTCTCTGCACGCCGCGTCAGTCGTGCCGTCGTGGAATTCGAGTATCGGGCGGTCGTTTCGCTCCCCGACGCGAGTGCGGTCGGTGTTCGCGCGACGGTTTCGAGCACGCGTTCCGGAACGACCGTCGTCGATGGCAGCCTCGACTTCGGTGATCTCGGTTCGCCCGGGATCTACGAGAGCCTCGACACATTCGTGTTCCGCCAGGACCGTCGCGTGCCCTTCGATCCAGCCGCGCTCGCCTTCGAACTGACCTCGGAGAACAGGCCACCCGTGGCCCGGGCGGGTCCGGACCAGACGGTGACCCTGGGTGGGATCGTGCACCTCGATGGCAGCGCTTCGAGCGATGCGGATGGCGACGCTCTCGTTTTCGACTGGACGATCGCATCGGCGCCCGTCGGCAGTGTCGCGACCCTCTCGGATCCGACGGCCGTCCAGCCGGAGTTCGAAGTGGACGTCGCCGGTCGCTATGTCGTCGAACTCGTCGTCCATGACGGTCTGGCACCGAGCCCGGTCGACAGCGTCACGATCGATACCGCGAATTCCCTTCCGACCGCGAACGCGGGCCCCGACCAGACGGTGACCGTGGGGCGGATCGTGGATCTGGACGGAAGCGCTTCGACGGATCCCGACGGTGATCTCCTCGGGTATCGCTGGCGATTCGTCGCCGTGCCGAACGGCAGTACCGCGGCCCTCTCGAACGCCGGTGCGATCATGCCGCACTTCACGGTCGATCGGCCGGGACGCTACGAGATCGAATTGATCGTGGATGACGGCACGGGAGAGAGCCCTCCGGATCTCGTCTTCGTGGACACCGAGAATTCCGCGCCCGTGGCCGATCCCGGGCCGAACCAGACCGTCCGGGTCGGCGACATCGCGAGGCTCGACGGTACGGCTTCGAATGATGTCGATGGTGACCCGCTCGGTTTTTCATGGGCGCTGATCGCGCGGCCCGCTGGGAGTGCGGCCGAACTCGACGACCCCTCGGCAACCAATCCGGGATTCGCGGTCGATCGGCCGGGAAGCTATGTGGCCCAGCTGATCGTGAACGACGGCGTTCTCGACAGCGCGCCGACAACGGTCACGGTCGTCACCGAAAACTCACCCCCGGTCGCGTTTGCCGGCCCCGACCAGACGGCCTCCCTCGGCCTCATCCGGCTCGATGGGAGCCTGTCGAGTGATGTCGACGGAGATCCTCTGACCTATGCGTGGTCCTTGATCGCGGTACCCGACGGGAGTTCGGCAACCCTCGCCGCTCCGGATGCTGTCGTGACCGACTTCGTGGCCGATCTCGTCGGGAACTACGTGGTGCAGCTGATCGTGAGCGACGGGGCCCTTCAGAGCGCGCCCGATACGCTGCTGGTTCGCATCAATTCCCTGCCGGGCCTTTCGATGTTCGTTCCCGGGGAGGTCGGTGCCGGATTGCAGGTCATGGGAAGCGGCCGCCTCGGCGTGGGGAATCACGGGGGCGTGCTCGTTCGCATCGAAAGCGCGGATCCGACGGCGCTCCTGATCTCGGACGATCCAGGAATGGCGGGTGGGCGGAGCGTCGATGTCTTCGTCCCCGACGGCATCCGCGACTTCGACTTCGTCCTCCAGGGCGTGCCTCGTGAATCGGGCCTGGTCGAGGTGGCGGTGTCGGCGCCCGGGTTCGTCGCAGCCACGCGGGAAGTGGAGATCTCCCCACCCGCCGTGTCGTTCTCGGGCCTGGGGAGTCTGGCCTCTGCCGGCACGAGTGATGGATTCACGGTCTTCACGGGCGTCTCGGATGCGTCGGGAACCGGCATTTCGAGCTTCCAGGGTGCGAGCGCCGCCGCGCTTCCCCAGACACTCACCCTCCGAACCGACGACGCGACGGTCGGCGATGTCAGCCTGGGTGGCGGGACGGGAAGTGCCGTCACGCTCGACCTCGCGGCGGGGGACTTCCAGACGGTCGCGTCCTTCAATGCACTCGCCACCGGCGTGGTGGCGGTCTCGGCCGAGCTCTCGGATTCGGGATTGCTCGCATCCCGGTCCCAGTCGGTGACGGTCGATGCACCCGATCTGGGGGCGTTCTCGAGAACGATCGGTGCGGGCCTTCAATATACGTCCCAGGCCACACTCGCTATCCGCAATCACGGTGGCGTCACGGTCCGGGTGGAGAGCGCGGATCCCGGTCTCGCCCTCGTGTCAGCGGATCAACTCACTCCGGGTTCGGCCGCGATCGACGTCTTCGTTCCGGATGGATCGGACCGCTTCGAGTATACGGTGCAGGGCGTGGCCGATTCCGTCGGCACGACGACGGTGACCCTTTCCGCGCCGGGCTTCGATTCCGGGACGGGTACGGTCACGGTGGGTCAGCCCGGAATCTTGTTGACGGGACTCGGAACGGATCACACGATCGGCGGGACCGATGCCTTCACCCTGCTGACGGGCCTGGTGAATTCTGCGGGAACCGCCCTCAGCAGCTTTCAACGCGTGAGCGCGGCCAACGATCTCGAACTGACGCTCGAAGTCGTCGATCCGGCTGTCGGGGAACTCGACTTCGATGGGCAGACGGGCGCGGTCGTGACGCGCACCCTCGTCGCGCCCGAATTCCAGTTCACGGCCGTGTTCCGGGCGCTCGGGGAGGGGACGACGTCGGTACGGGCGTCGATTCCGGGGTTCCTGCTCGTTCCCGGCGAGGTGGACGTCCTGGTTTCTCCGCCGTGACACGGGCAGTGGGCGCCTGTGCCCACGGGTGCTGGCCGCTGCCCGGTGCTCG
>DRKE01000419.1 GCA_011051925.1 Deltaproteobacteria bacterium | reverse complement strand
TGGGCCTCGCGGATCCGAAGGCGTCCTTCCTGGGGTGGGTAGTAGTCGGGCGCGGCGGTGACTTCGATGTCGACGATGCCCGATTCCGCGTCGCGCCTCGTGACGGCGCGCAGGACGTTGTCGCGTTTTTCCATCGGCCATGGCATGCCCATCACGGAGTATTGATAGGTGACGTCGCCTTCCCGCGCGAGCAGTCGCGATTCGGGTGTATTGGGAAACCAGTTCTTGAAGCGACTCGAGTCGCGCAGCAGGTCGAGGATCGTTTCGACGTCGACAGCGATGTCCGCGATGCCCCTGAACTCCTTGATGCCCGAGCCTTCGACCGGACGCGTATAGACGTCGATTCCGTCTTCCTGCTTGTCGAGGCTCCATTCCGCAGACGGAGCGGAGAGGGCCGGCTTGCTTGCGAGCGCATGTCCGAGAAGGAGTCCGCAGAAGGCGATTGCCCAGCCGGTCGTCGAGGATCCCATCGTGATTCTCCTGTCGGGCGCAGGAGGAGAGGCTAGCCGAGAACCAACCGGGAGTGAAACCGGGTCGGGTCCGATGGGGCGGGCCCCGCCGGCTTTCCCGGGAGATCCCTCGCGTGATCGCCTTTCCCATCCTACCCTCCGGACCCCGTTTCGAAACAGCCGAGAACGCCCGGCGAATCGTCGTCGCGGTATCTGGAGATCCGATGTCCGCTCGTCTCGAAGGAAAGATCGCCCTCATTACCGGCGCGGCCCGCGGCACGGGCGAACAGACCGCCCGCCTCTTCGTCGAAGAAGGAGCGCGGGTCGTGATCGCCGATGTCCTGGAAGAAGAGGGGCAGGCCGTCGCTCGGGACCTGGGCAACGACGCGCTCTTCCAGCGCCTTGACGTCACCCGTGAGAGCGGCTGGGAAGAGGCCATCGCTCGCACGACGGAAGTCTTCGGCGCGCCGAACGTGCTCGTGAACAATGCGGGCCTCCTCCACATTCGCGCGCTCGTCGATACGGAGGCAGCGGACGTCGAACGTCTCTGGCGTGTGAACGCGCTCGGTCCCTTTCTCGGCACCAAAGCGATCGCCCGCGTGATGCAGGGGGCAGGAGGCGGCTCGATCGTGAACGTCGCTTCCGTCGATGGCCTCTCGGTCAAGAACGGGCTCGCTGCCTATGCGCCGACGAAATGGGCGCTCCGCGGGCTCACCCGGGTGGCGGCGATCGAATTGGGCCAGATGGGCATCCGAGTGAACGTGGTCTGCCCGGAAGCGGGCGGGCCGGGAATGCGGCGGGAATTCACGCCGGACTCGATCGATCCGATGGATACGCTCGCCTTCACCCACGGCGTCATCCCGCACAATCGGGCGCGTCCCGGCATCGAGATCATCCGGGATATCGCGCGCATGATCCTCTTCCTCGCCTCCGATGAGAGTCTTTCCTGCACGGGGGCCGACTATCCCGTCGATGCCGGATGGACGGCAGGCCGTCGATTGAAATACCAGCCGGGCTATTCGGCGGACTGATCATCCCGGATCCCGGTGGGATCCTCGGGGCCGGCGATGGGGGGAGTGTCGATCCTCGTCGCGGGCATCGTGCGGGCGCGCGCCGAAACACATTTCGCGAGATAGCCGGTCTCGCTCCGGATGTCCTCGAAGCCGGCCTCCTCGAGCAGGTCCTCCATGGGGTGTGAGACGTAGTGGGCATAGTAGGGCTCGTGGAACTCGCGTGGAAAGAAATCGAGAGCCCAGTCGAGGGCCTCGTCGTCGCCTTTCTGCAGTGAGTCGACGAATCCGAAGAAGCCAGCGGGGCGAAGCACACGCTGTGCCTCGTCGAGGACGAGTTCACGCACGGACAGTGGAAGCTCGTGGAAGAGGAAGACCGAATAGACGGCGTCGAACCGGTCCGCGGCGAAATCGAGCGAAGCGGCATCCCCCTGGACGCATTCGACACGCGGGAACGCCGCCAGTTGTCTGCGCGCATGGTTCGTATAGGGATAGCTGAGATCGAGGCAGGTGATCTTTGCCCGGGGAAAGGCGCGGGCGACGGATCGGGAAGCGCTTCCCGTGCCCGACCCCAATTCGAGGAAATGCAGGCCGTGACCGTCGTGATCGCCGAAATGGTCCTTCATCGGCTCGAGGATCAAGCGACGCATCGCATCGGCTCCGCCGCGGAAGAGGATCTCGACCTGATGCTCGTAGAGATCCGCGGATCGGGCGCTCAGGTACCCGTCGGTCTGGTAGTGGAAGTTCCGCCGGTAGTAGGCGGGAAGATCGTCGAGCCAGGCTCGTGCCGTCGAACCGAAGTCCCTTGAGTGACGGTTCTTCCGGCGGGCGGAGACCGACAGACTGTCGGCCAGGATCCGCAACAGCCGGATGCCGTGGTGGAGCGGGTCCCGGGGCAGCAGGACGGAAAGCGGAGCGACGCCGCGTCCGATCCGATCGGCATCGCGTTCGAGAATCTCGCGCAGTCGCGAGAGGAGGACGCGCACGGAGTCCGGGCCGGGGCGGGAAGCCGCCCTTCGCATCCCGGGCCGTTGGGTCAGGAGGAGCGGCAGGCCTTCCGCGAAGAAGAGACCGCTTCGAAGGGAATGGACGCCCAGGGCGAGGGTGCTGATCGGGCTTCCTGCGCTCCATGGGCGCGGGTCGAACTCGCGGAAGGCTCGGCCGAAGAGGCGCGCCGCGGACGCCAGGGCCGGGTCGGTCGGACTCGACGGCATTCGATCGCTCCGGACACATCGGGCTTCGGGGGGACACGAGGACGATAGCAGTCGACCGGATCGGCTGCCGGGGCCGAGCTCCGTGGAGGCGAGGGATCCGCGTCGCGGCCCGGACGTTGCATCCGGATGCGTTCTCCCCGCGGGTCCCGATTCAAGTGCGCTCCCGGCTGGACCGATCTGCAAGGGGACGCGTCGCGCCCCGACCCGCGGCGAAGGGAGAGGTCTGTCCACCATGACGAATCGAAAGCAATCCCAGCGGACCCGCGCATTCAAGCTGGTCTCCATGATCCTCCTCCTGAGCCTCGTGGGATGTGTCGGCGGTGCCTGGCGGCGCGCCCTCGAGGAAGACACCGCGGCCGGCTATCACCGATTCATGCGGGAGCACGGCGATTCGAAATACGCCGAACTGGCGCGCGAGCATCTGGACTTCCACAAGCTGAAAAGGAATCCGACCCTGGCGGGCTTCGAGGCCTTCCGGAAGCGGTATCCGGGCAGTGAACTGATCGTCCAGCTCCATCCCGTGCTCGAGAAGCCGGCCTTCGAGGTGGCCCGAGCGCGAGGCACCGCCGAGGCCTACCGGGCCTTCCTCGCCGGATTCGGAGGTGGCTCCCTCGCCGCCCGGGCCGAAGGCAACGCGGTCTATCTCGAAGCGGACGGCTTCGGAGGTGATGCCGAAGCGCTGGCCGCCTTCGCCGCGCGTCATCCCGAGAGCGATTTTGCGGCCGAAGCCGAGCGAACCGCTCGAGCGGTCGAGAGCCATCGGGCCCGGCGCTTCGATCGGGTGGGACTCGTGCTCGACGTGGCCCCCTCCACCCCCGAGCGGAAGCGGGTTCAACAGGCGCTTCTCGATCGCATCCAGGAACTGATGGATCGTGTCGACGTCGAGCTCGTCGTCCTGCCCGAGCAGGCTGCGGTCGGGGACACCTCGGGTCTTCCCAGGGCGCGTCTCGAGGTGACCCACGTCGAACGGGAGGTCGATCACGACGTGCGGTCGGGTGAACTCGTGCGGCCGTCCGTGTTGGGCCAGACCCGGGTCGTCCTGCGGGAGCGCGAGGGCGGCGCCGTGATCGCTTCCCGGCAGTTCGAGATCCGGGTCGAGGACAAGAACCATGTCCCCGGCACATCGGTCGTCTTTTCTCCCGCCTCCCCGAAATACTGGGAGGAGTTCTTCGTGCCGATCGCTCGTTGGCGGAATGATCGGACGATCCGCCCGCCCGTGGATCTCGGCCGCCCCGTCGTGGATCTCGATGGTGCGGGGGAGCGCGTCGTCGTGCTCTACGAGGACGGGGATTTCGATCTCTTCGGGCTGGCGGATCCGACCGAGCCCGTTCGACTCGCGAGCTACCAGCGGGGCGAGGACTACAAGAAATGGTCGGGCGTCCGGATCCTGGGCGACCGGATCGCGATCTTCGGAGAGGAGGGGCTCGAACTCGTTCGCTTCACGAGCGAGGGGCCCGTGGCAGAAAAGACCTGGAACCGGGGCGAGATCGGGCGCATCCTCTCGCTCGCTCCCCTGGGCGATGAACTCGTGATCGTGGGCGCCCGAGGCATGCAGCTTCTCGATCCGGCGACGGGAACCGTTCGCCGGGTCATGCGTCGCGTGTTGCTGAGCGTGGCGACCACCGGGGATACCCTGGTCTTCGTCGATGGGGAATCGATCTACCTCTCGACCCTCGAGCTGCTCGCCGAGAACCGCGTCCTCGCCCAGATGAAGCTGGGCAGGACCTTCGGCCCCGACAACGTCCGGGTTCTCGACCGGGCGGCGATCGTGACGGGGCCCGGGGGCGCCCTGGTCATCGATCTCCGGAATCCCGAGGATCCGAGGGCCCTGGCCAAGCTCGCTCCCCGGGACATCGGCGCGGTTGCCGATGCCACCCGCATCCGTGGCCGCATCTTCCTGGTCGGGGACCGCGGGCTCGAAGTGCTCGATCGCTCGCTCGCCCGTGTGGAGGAGATCATCGATGTCGGCGAGCGCAAGCGCGTGACCGTGATGGGACGCCATCTGGTCGCGGTCGATGGAACAGGGCTGCAGGTCGTCGATGCCACGCCCTGGGCCGATGCGAGCATGCCTGCCGCGCCCCGCTGAACGCAGCGGACGCCGCGCAGACCGGTCAATTCCGGTCGAAGAGTCCGAGATCGCCGGGACGGAGTCCCTCCCGGATCAGCAGGACCTCGGGTCCCTTCCGGTGGAGCGGCATGCGGTGTCCGAGATAGCGCCCGCTGTCCCGGTCGAACCAGAACGAGAATCGAGGCAGCAGCCGACTCGCGAGCCAGGCCACCGTGTTTCCGAGATCCGGGCCATAACGGATCTCGACGAACCGGTGGCCCCCGTACTCCCCGGCCGGGCCGCGAACGGCCACGATCCGGTAGAGTACGGGGCCCTTCTTGCAGGTCGCGATCCGGAAACGCAGATGGTCGACTTCGCCGGACACGAGGGGCTGGAAGAGGAGCTGCATCGGCACGTTCACGATCCGATCCTCCGACCCGATCTCGACGTGGCGGCCCCGCGTGCGATCCCGATCCGGGGGGTAGCAGCTGACGCGTCCCTTCCGATGGTCGATGACCAGGAAGGGCAGCCGGACTCCATCGGCCCGAGTGGCCTGGGATTGCTCTTCGAGGACGCGGAAATGCCGTGGCGCGACGGTCTCCCCGGGCGCCGGGGAAGCCTCGCGGGCCGAGGGCGCATCGTTTTCGACCACTTCGAGAAGCGCTTCGGAAACGTTGAGTCCGCCTCCGTCGACCGCCATCTCGACCCGCATGTGGCGGATTCCGTCTTCGAGGATCTCGACCCGGAACGACGAGCTGCCCACCGGGTGTCCCGCGTCGTCGAAGGTCGTCGCGAGCACGTCCTCGAGTTCGCCGGGACTTTCGAGCAGGATGCCGGATGCGGCCGAAGCCGTCCGTTCGGCGATTCCGGAGAGAGCTGACAAGCAGAGGCAGAGCCAGCAGGACAGGGAGAGGAGGACGGGTTCCGATCGCGACCGATCGGGACCGACGCTTCGTGCCGACCGCGAGGATGATCGCAGGCGGCGGGAAGGGAAGGCGGGGACGCGCATGCTCGAAGGGTAACGAAGGCAGCCGCCCGTCCGGTCGGGGAAGTCGCATTCCGCCGGAAATCCATCGGCAGGTCGCGCTTCGGTTCGTTGCGTAGAGGGCAGCGGAGCGACGCAGCCGCTATCGTTCCCGGATGTCGAAGGACCGGACCCCAGGTCGAGTCGGAACCGCGGGTTCATTGAAGCGCAGCCCGGTTCCGGCCCGCCCGCAGATCCATCAGATCGTGCTCCCGCTGTCCGGAGAGCCGGCCTACGTCCAGGTCTACCTGATCGAGGGCGCACCGCTGACGCTCGTCGATACGGGCGTCCGGACAGCGGAGAGCCGGGCCGTCCTCGAGGCGGCGCTCGAAGAACTCGGCCACGGGTTCGATGAGATCGAGCGGGTGATCGTGACGCACGCCCATCGCGATCACATGGGTCTCGTCCAATCGATCCGGGATGCGGGAGCGGATCTGGAATGCCTCGTTCATGAAGCCGACGCCCCGGTCGTTGAAACCTTTCCCGAGGATGTCCGCCGTCGCACCGCCGAGATGATTCCGCTCTTCCGTGAGTACGGGGTCCCCGACGATCTGCTCGAGCGGCTGCACGCGGAAAGAATCGATTCGTTGTCGATCGACGAGGCCGAAGCCGAAGCGACCCATGTCGACCGTGTCCTGCGGGAGGGGGATCGTCTCGAATGGAAGGATTTCGCGCTCGAGGTCAGACATACCCCCGGCCACACGCCGGGCCACGTCATGCTCGAGGACGAAGAGAGCGGCCTCCTGTTGAGCGGGGATCAGGTGATGGGCCAGGCGATGCCGCATACGGAGAACTTCTACGTGAGCCCGCTGCCCGATCCGGCCGATCCGCTCCAGCGCCGACGCCGATTTCGCGGCCTGGTCGAGCTGCGTCGGAGCTTGCGGCGTCTGCGAGGGCGTCCCTTCAAGATCCTGCTGCCGGGTTATGGCGGCGTCGTCCGGCGTGCCGATCGCGCGATCCGCGACACGCTCCTGTTCTACGACGTGCGGATCCAGCGCATCGATCGCGGGCTTCGTCATCTCGCCGCGATGGGTCAGCCCGTCACGGCCTACGAGATCTGGAAGGCGCTCTTTCCCTCGGACCCGATCGGTACGGCCCTCGGCGACGTGCGCTCCCACCTGCTGCTGGTGATCGGTGCCCTGGATTGCCTCGAAGAGGACGGATTGCTCGTGACCGAACGTCGATCGGACGGCGTGCTCACCCACCATCACTGCTGAGCCGCTCGCCCTCCGACCCGAGGAGGTAGACGGCGAGTGCCCGGCGGTCCGCTTCCGACAGGTCGAAGACGGGCATTGGCGGTTGGGGGGTCAGGAAGAACCGCGCGAGGGAATCGACCGAATATCTCGAGTCGAGTCGGCTGAGGGGCCGGGTGACGATGCCGGGCTCGGCCTGGGACTCGACATGGCAGGTCCCACAGCCATGCCGGGCGAAGAGGGCGGCACCGCGCTCGGTCAATGCCCGTCGCGTCGTCTCGTCGAATCCAGCGAAGGGGTCGACGATCGCTTTCGTTTCTCCGCCTGTCGGCGAGGCCTGGCGGAGGGACTTCGGGGGGGCGAAGAGTCCCGTCCGAGCGACCCGGTAGATCGCGCCCGCATAGTCGTCGCTGACGTAGAAAGCGCCGTCCGGTCCCTCGGCGACATCGACCGGGCGACCGATGACCTCGTCACCGACGAGGAAGCCTGTCAGGAAATC
>DRKE01000418.1 GCA_011051925.1 Deltaproteobacteria bacterium | reverse complement strand
GGATGGCCCGCCGTCTCGGGGTCGTATTCATCCGCCGCGACCGGGCTCGACAGCGCCAGGATCCAGGCCATGACGATCGCGGCCGGCCAGCCCCGTCGGCGAAGGGGACGGCGTCCGTCCTCGACCCCGTCGTCCCGATGCGCTCGTTCCATTCGATTTCCCCCTGCTGCCGCGACCGGAGATCACGTCCCGGCTCCCGCTGACGGACATGCGATCGACGAGCTTACCCGGTTGCTCCCCCCACCGCGAAGGGAGGCCTGATCTCCGTTCCCGACCTCCTCCCCATCGGCGAATCCCGGCTTCGACCGAACCGATCCAGAGATGGAGACATTCAAATCAAACTCTTTCCAGAAAGATTTTAAAGTGGCCGACAGACTCCATTCTTGGGTCAAGTATGACGATTCATCCATGAATTCTGCTGACTCGATCTCGATCTGGGTCCATTTTGGCGACGGCCCGATGGCCGAATTGAAGGAATATGCCACATTCTGGTCTTTCCACAGGGCGAGTCGGGTCCCGGGATGCGACGATCTCGCCCCGGAGATCCCGAAGAGGGAGGCGATGACGAACCATGGAAGCCCGACTTCCGACCGGCGCCGAGAAGTTGATCCAATGCCTGGAGTGCGAGGGCGTTGAATACATCTTCGGCTATTCGGGTGGAGCGGCCATGCCGATCTTCGACGCCCTGGTCGACTCCGACATCGAGCTGATCCTCGTCCGCCATGAGCAGGGCGCCGTCCACATGGCGGACGGCTACGCCCGGGCCTCCGGGAAGCCGGGCGTCGTCCTCGTGACCTCCGGACCCGGCGCGACCAATACCGTGACGGGCCTGCTGACGGCCCACATGGACTCGGTCCCGGTCATCGTCCTGACCGGCCAGACGATCTCGTCGATGCTCGGAAAGGACGGCTTCCAGGAGGCCGACGTCACGGGCATCACCTACGCCGTCGTGAAGCACAGCTATCTCGTGAAGGATCCGGCCGACATTCCCCGCACGACCCGGGAGGCCTTCCACATCGCCACGACCGGGCGGCCGGGACCGGTCCTGATCGACCTTCCCAAGGACGTAACCCAGGCGCCCTGCGACGCACCCTTCGTCGACGAGGTCGACCTGCCCGGGTACTCGACGCCCACCCATGGCGATCCGGAGGCGATCCGTCAGGCGGCAGGCCTGCTTTCGTCTGCGCGTCGCCCGCTTCTCTACGTCGGTCATGGAGCGGTCATCTCGAACGCCGGAAAGGCCGTCGTTCGACTGGCCGAACGTCTCCGCGCGCCGATCGTGAATACGCTGCTGGGCAAGGGAGCCGCAGACGAGACCCATCCGCTCCATCTCGGAATGCTCGGAATGCACGGCACCGCCTATGCGAACAAGGCGGTGGATGCCTGCGACTGCATCATGGCGATCGGCGCGCGCTGGGATGACCGCATCACGGGCAAGCTCGACGAATTCTGCGTCGGCGCGGCCAAGATCCACATCGACATCGATCCCGCGGAATTCGGCAAGATGATCCAGCCCGATGTGGCCATCGCGGGAGATGCCCGCCTCGTCGTCGAAGAGTTGATCCAACACGTCGAACCCTCGGACACGAGAGAATGGCTCGAACAATGCCAGACCTGGCGCGAACGGCATCCACTCAAATACGCCAGACAGGGCGGCCTCCGTGCGCAGCATGTCCTCGATCGCCTGAATCATGTGACCGGCGGAAATGCCGTCATCACGACCGACGTCGGACAACACCAGATGTGGGCAGCCCAGTTCTGCCTGGCGACGACGAATCGCCATTGGATCTCGTCCGGGGGCGCGGGAACGATGGGCTTCGGTTTTCCGGCAGCGCTCGGTGCACAACTCGCCTGCCCCGAGAAGAAGGTCTGGGCCGTGGTCGGGGACGGTGGATTCCAGATGACCCAGGCCGAACTCGCCACGGCCGCGATCCACAAACTCCCGACGAAATGCCTGATCATCAACAACAACTTTCTCGGCATGGTCCGGCAATGGCAGGAACTCTTCTTCGAGAATCGGCTCTCCGGGGTCGATCTCGTGGGCAACCCCGATTTCGTGAAGCTCGCACAAGCCTACGGCATCAAGGCCTGGCGGATCCGCCGCTCTGCCGATGTGGACCGGATCCTCTCCCAGGCGCATGAATACGACGAGGGGCCCTGTGTCGTGGTCGCGGAAGTCGTGAAGGAAGACAACGTGTTCCCGATGATCCCGGCCGGGTCACCGATCAGCGGCATGATCATCGAGAAGCCGCGGAATCCGCTCGCTCGACCGACGGGCAGCACCTGATCCGGCGCCCGCCGGCTGGCGTCCCGGGCAGCCCCCTGTCTTTCCGTTCCCAACCGAAGGATCTCCAACGATGACCAGCGCCACTCCGATCACGACCGATCTGCAGCCCGTGACTGGATCCACTCGGCGAGAGAGCGCGCCGGACGGATCGAAGAAGCCGCTCCACACGATCGCACTCCTCGTGCGGAACGCGCCGGGCGTCCTGGTGCGGGTCGCGATGGTCTTCTCGCGACGCGGCTACAACATCGAGAGCCTCGTCGTGAGCCCGGGCGCGCGCGAGGGATTCTCACGCATGACGGTCACCTGTTCGGGCGATCCCTCGATCCTCAGCCAGATGATCAAGCAGCTCACGAAGCTCGTCGACGTCGTCCACACGATCGACCACACGAGCACCGACAGTTTCGAAACGGAGATCGCCCTCATCAAGATCCGATGCAGCGGAGAGGAACGTCGTGAGATCCTCCAGATCGCGGAGCATTTCAAGGCGAAGATCGTCGACTACGCCGCCGAAAGCCTCATCCTTCGCGTCTATGGCGGAAGCGACAAGCTGGACGCGCTGATCGCCCTGATTCCGAAGGAGAACATCGTCGAGCTCGTCCGCTCCGGGAAGATCGTGATGGCGCGGGCGCTCGAAAAGACCTGAGCGGCATCAATCCAGGCGGAAGACCCAGTCCTGTGCATCGCATTGCATCGCCCGGAGCGTCGCCGGGTCGATCGCGAGTTCCCCCGCGACTTCGGCGACCTCGACGAAGTCCGCCCGGTCCAGACAGATGACCAGTCGCAGGAGCCGACCCAGCTCGCCCGCGAATTCCGAAAGAGCGGCCGCGATCTCGAAGGGGAGATCGAGATCCTCGATCGCCGCATCCCGGTCGGTGCCGAGCAGGACGTGGACCAGCGACAGGATCCCGACGAGGAAGGCCGCTTCCGCGCGATCCTTTCCGGTCGCGATGGAAGTCCGACCGTCGCCCCCGAGCGCCAACAGCTCCATCATGCGGGCTCGACTCGCGGCCGAGCGGAAGAGCGGTCCCCGGGATCCATGTCTCGCCCCGACCTGGAAGAGCAGGAGACTCAGCCAGCGGCGAAGTCCCTTCGCCCCGATCAGGATGAGGGCCTGGCCCGGGCACTCGATCCGCTGGGCCCGGGCCAGTTCGAGGCTGTTGACGAGTCGCAACAGGGCCTCTTCGAGACCGGGATTCTCCGCGAGGGTCCTCGTCACGGAATCGATCTCGAGCTCTCCGTGCGACTCGGCGAGAAGGCGGATCAGGATCCGCCCGTCCTCGTTCGCCAGGGTTTCCCCGCTGGCCGAGGGCTCCGTATGGCTCTGGCCCTGGAAGAGATCGAAGCCCGCATCCCGAAGCCGCATGAAATCCCGATCGCGATCGACGCCCACGGCCAGGACCTGGAGATGCCGGCGTTTCGCCCTTCGGACCAGCCCATCCCGCGCGTCATCGTCGGGCCCGAATCCATCGATCTCGACCAGGTCGGCCAGATCGAGAAGATCATCCCGGGGATCACGGCGTGAATAGCCCCGGAAGAGCATCCGGGTCCCTCTGCGACCATGCAGGTCATGGAGCCGATGGGCGAGAGCGGAGTCGATCGGCTCGTCGGGGGAGAGGCCGAGCACGACGCGATTGCGCGGCATGTGCTCGATCACGTCGCTGAAGATCAAGCGACGGTCCGCCGCCAGCACCACACGCCCTCCCCCGAGAAAGGATTCCCAGTGGGCATTCCGGACGAACGCCGAAGCCGCCGCAAGGTATTCCTCGCTCGTGCCGGGTCCGGGACGGAGCCGCTCTCCGGCAGGCGTCGCGAAGAAGACCGCCCAGCCCACGAGCCGACGTTCTCCGGCAACGATGGGCTGGCGACCCAGATGGAAGCGCGTGGCGTCCGACATCAACCCTCTGGAGGCCCGAAGAAGGGCCACGGGATCCGGCCATCGGATCCCCTCTTGATCCATCGGTATCCATCGGTGGAAACGCGAACCGACTCAACCCCGCATCGGGGCCCGCTCCGCCACGACGCTGAGGGGGCACGATTCCGGACCGCCTCCCGATGCCGCCCGGGGCAGACGCGCGGAGGTCGGTCGCGGATCAGGCGCCTTCGCGCGGCCCGCCGTCCTCGCGCCCGAAGTCGGGAGGCAGGTTCAGGATCTCCGAGGGAAAGGACTCGACGAGGAACTCGACGATGTCGCGGACGGAAAGGATGAAGGCCGGCCAGCGACGCGGGTCCGTCACGGGCAGATGCCGGAAGCCCCCGACCGACATCATGTTGAGCGCCCAGGCGAGCCGGGCGTCGATCGGCAGCGACTCGGGGTCCGGCGTCATGACGTCCCCCAGCGGAACCGTTGCGGGATTGCGACCGCTATCGATGATCTTGAGCAGGACATCCCGCTCCGTGAAGATCCCGATCAGCGGGGAACGCACGGTTCCGTCCTGCGTGATCAGGACACAGCCCCGATGGCGACGTTTCATGGCCTGCATGGCGTCTTTCACCGTCGCGGTTTCCGCCAGGGCCAGGGGCGGGCGGCTCGGCAGAAGCGTCAGCGGCTCCTGCAACAGCCGGGTATCGAAGGCTCGCCGTCGCGTGGGCCCCTCGTCGAAATACGCCTCATCGCGATCGAGTTCATCCATCCCGTCGGTTCCGTGCTGAACGTGGCTGGGCATCAGGGGGCTTCCATTCCAATCGGTCCCACCGGACAATCGGCTCCGGCCGGATCCGATCGGATCCAGACGGGGACCCTGCCCATCTTGCCCCAATCCTTCGGGAACGCCAGCGGCATCGGGAGGATCGCGCCACGAGCGGCCTGATCGCGGGCCCCCGGGGCCAAAGACAGGTCGGGAACGGCCCTTCCCATTCCCCGCGATCAGTGGGATCGACCGAGATCGCGCAGATGGGCGTGGACGAGTCGGCGCCACAGGCGTCTGCGCAGACGTTCCCGGAAATCCGGGTCGGGCGCGGCGGCCGGCTCGGCCTCCCGCCCCTCGATCTCGCCGGCCGAGATGAAATCCGCGAAATCCGCGATCAGGGAGGCATCGTCCGTCGGAACCGATTCCAGGTCCTCGAGACCGCGACACCCCCCACCGAGCAGGTCGGCCACCACCGACGCTCCGGAACGACTGACGGCGATCCGCTGGGACGGCGAAGGAACGAGACGCCCGTGTGGACTCGAAACCGGGCGCTTCATGAACGCTCCCCCGCCAGCAGGGACCCACCGCCCGTCGCCGTGGCGACCTCGTAGAAGATGCGCTTCACGCGATACAGACTCGATCGGACGGCATCACTCGACCGCGTCGTCCGTCGGGAGATCTCCGGAATCGACAGGTTCTCGAAATGCCTCAGCTCGAAGATCTCGGTCTGCCAGTCGGCGAGCCCGGCCAGCCGTTCCCTCAACAGCGCCTGGAAGCGATTCAGGTCGAGCTGTTCCGACGGCGATGACGGCTCGAGGGAGGGGCGTGGAATCAGGTCCTCTTCGTCGGCGAGATCGATCCGCTCGTGCTGGCTCCGCGCGCGCCGGATGCTGTTGTTGGCCGTGTTCTTCGCGATCCCGTAGATCCACGAAAGCAGCGAGGATTGGCCCCGGTAGCGATCGAAGGATCGGAAGACGGCCAGAAAGGTCTCTTGAACGACTTCCTCGGTCTCCGCATGGTTGCGCATGCGCGCGTGGACGAAGCTGTAGATCCGCTGGAAATAGCGCCGGTAGAGCTCCTCGAAATGGGGCTCGCTCTTCGCTCGGATCCCCTCGAGCAGTTCCTCGTCGCTCAGGGCCGCGAGGGCAGTCGGATCGATCGCGAGATCGATGTCCGTGCTCGTGCGCTTCCCCCTCTTCTCCCCCCTCTTCGAAGGGGCTTCGGATCCGGGTCCAGTCTGGGCTTCAGCATCGACATCCGGTCCACCGGATGCCACCACAGCAGTCATGCGAGACACAACGGTCCACTCCCCCGCGTTCCCGGTCCCGGACGGGTTCAGGGCCCGGGTCTCCGTCTCACTCTTCCGTCCGCCCGTCGGCCCGTCGGTCGTCGCCGGCCGAACTCCGCGACCGGTGGCCGACCGGACGGTCTTGCCTTCGTTGCCTTCCCTCCCTTCCCATCGCTTCACCCGAACGATCCAACCTGACAGGAAGAACCGGCGAAGGACGGGAGGCGGCGGCAGAGCGAAAGAACGCGTCGTCGTTTCCCGCTTCCCAGAGCGTGGCAGGATCCCACCTGCCGTAAGGGTAAGTGTCCGTCAGATCCACCACGTGGCGCACGAGACCCGGAAAACCCGCAAATCTCTTCAGCCGGCTTCCTCAGGGGAAAGAGCTGCCGGCTACCTGCGCACGGACCCGGAGGACGTCGGACTCGCGAACTACTGGAGCAGCGCCAGGGCCGATTGGGTCGAGACGTTCGCCTGGGCCAGAACGGAGATGCCGGCTTGCTGCAGCACCTGATTCCGGGTCAGCTCGGCCGTTTCCGCAGCGAAATCCACGTCCCGGATCCGCGATTCCGCCGCCGACGTGTTCTCGACGGCAATGCCGATCGATCGGATGGCGGATTCGAGGCGATTCTGGGCCGTACCGAATCGGGCGCGCAGGGACGCGATCTGGGAGACCGCACTGTCGAGCAGTGCCAGCGAGGTCCGGGCCCCGGTCACCGTCGACACGCCGATCCCGGAGAGACCGATCGCGGCGGTCGTCGCGTTCACGCCCGTCACGTCGAAACGATCACTCGTCGTATTGCCGGTGCCGATCTGGAAGGTCGTCGTGATCGCAGACTGCAGGATCTGGTTTCCATTGAATTCGGTGACGGCCGCGATGCGATCGATTTCCTGGAGCAGATCCTGGAATTCGTTGTCGACCGTGGCCCGCTCGTTCGCTCCGAGGGTTCCATTGGCCGCCTGGATGGCCAGTTCCCGCAGCCGGATCAGCAGCGTGCTCGACTCGTTGAGGGCGCCTTCCCCGATCTGCAACATCGAGATGCCGTCGCTGGCGTTCCGCTGTGCCTGTTGAAGGCTGCGGATCTCGGAGCGGAAGCTTTCCGAGATGGCCAGACCGGCAGCGTCATCGGCGGCCCGTGAGATGCGCAGGCCCGAAGAAAGGCGCTGCAAGGATTTCTGGAGACGATCGGTCGTCACAACGAGGTTCCGTTGAGCGTTGATCGACGAGATATTCGAGTTGACGCGCAGTCCCATGGTCTTGCTTCTCCCCCTGGCCCATCCGCAACGGGGCCGCTGGCTCTGTTCAGGGGATGATTTGCAAGCGCGATGCCAGCTTGTTGCGGAATCGTCGGAGCGGGATCCGGCTCGTCTCGGCCGGCTGGGAGCCGCCTCGGTCGCGATTCTCCTCGCGGAAGGGCCGTCCCCGACGCGCCGACGTTCCGCGTTGAAAGACCGGATTTCAGCCTGCACGATCCAGCCGGCACGACCCGCCCCGGGCGCCACGGGACACGCTATGCTGCGCCCGCCCGCGCGCCCCCGGACCCGAACCCATGACGAACCGACGAGCCCTCTCCTCCGACGAGGCAGAGCGCCGGGGCGCTTCCTCGGCCCATGCCCGGCCCCGATCCGAACGCGACCCGGTCGCCCTTCCTGCCCTCCGGCGGATCCGACGGAGACTCGCGCGGATTCGAAAGGGGCTGGCAGGACACCCTTCCCACCGCCGATGGGTCCTCTGGACCTGCCTGGCCGGTGGCTTCGCGACGACCTTCACGATCACGATCCTCGGCGTCTCGCTGCGATCGATCGCCCTGGATCTGGGAACACAGGTCTCGACGATCGCCTGGGTCATGACCGCGCCCATGCTGGCGCAGGCCGTTTCGGCTCCGCTGCTCGGCAAGCTGGGCGACCTCCATGGACATCGCCGGGTCTACCTGATCGGCTTCGTCGTCGCGACGGCCGTCGCCTTCGCGACCGCCCTGGCCTGGAATGCCGGAAGCCTGATCGGATTGCGGACCCTGGGCCAGCTCGCGGGGACCGCGACGATGCCCGCCTCGATGGCCATGCTCTTTCGTGCCTACGATGGAAACGAGCGCGTGAAGGCCATGGGCTGGATGAGCGTCGTCACGGCCGGGGGACCGGTCCTGGGACTGGCGATCGGAGGCGTGCTCGTGGAGACCATCGGTTGGCGCCCGATCTTCCTCATCCAGGGGGGACTTTCCGCGATCGCCTGCTTCATCGCCTTCTTCGTCCTGTCGGAGACCCGGCGGAACGAAGACGTCGGACTCGACGTGCCCGGGGCGGCCGCCCTCGCCGGGGCGGCGTTCACCCTCACCTTCGCCATCAACCGGCTGCCGACCTGGGGGCTGGCGGATCCCCGAGTCGGGCTCTGCATGCTGCTCACACCCGTTCTGCTCGCGCTCTTCGTGCGGATCGAACGGAGCGCAGCCCATCCGCTCCTGCCCCTCGCGTTCCTGGGCCGCCGGAATTTCGTTCTCCCCCTGTGGGTCGGCTTCTGTCTTCAATTCGCCTACATGGGCGGTTTCATCATCAGCCCCTTGATCATGATGGGCGTCTTCGGTCTCGGCCAGGCCGCCACCTCCATGTGGACCATGGCCCGACCGATCTCGTTCTCCGCCAGCTCACCCGTCGGAGGGCATCTCGGTTCGACCTGGGGAGAACGGGCGATGGTGATCGTGGGCAGCACGCTGATCCTGATGGC
>DRKE01000417.1 GCA_011051925.1 Deltaproteobacteria bacterium | reverse complement strand
GTTTCTCTTCGTCGTGCGCACTTCGTACAGGCGGGGCCGGCTCGTGAGTCGGGAAATCGCCGTCCGCGACGGCTCCGAGCCGGGGCGATCGATCCGCCCACTCTAGCAGGCGACCGTGAGATCCCGCTCGACCGGAGCGGGGTGGCCGTCATGCATGCCGAAGGGCCTTCCGGGCGGGAACCGGACACCCGGCCCGGGCCGGGCTCATCCTGAGGGCCCCGCGGAGGAGAAGAACATGTCCCTCATCCCCCGATTCATCGAGTACGCCGGCGCTTTCGAGAAGGCTTTCGAGAGTGATGACTGGTCCGGGGTCGCGCCGTTTCTCGCCGAGGGGGCCGTCTACGAAGTCGGGCTGCCGCTTCTCGGTGCGGAGCGATGCGAGGGGCGTGATGCCATTCTCGCCTGGTTTCCCGACGTCCTGGACCGCTTCGACCGGCGCTTCGAAAGCCGTGCGCTCGTTCTTCTCGAAGGACCCCGGGAAGAAGGCACCGAGGTCTGGATCCGCGGCAAGGCGATCTATCGATCCGCGGGGGCGCCCGATCTGGAGCTGATCCTGGAGGAGACGCTCGAATTCGAGGGCGACCGGATCATCCGTCTCGAGGACCGATATGAATCCTCGATGGTGGCGGAAGTCGAGCGCTTCGTGGAACGATACGGGCCGACCCTCGGCATCGAACTCAAGGCGTCTCGAGCAGCCGGAGGGTCCGCATCCGATTGATCGCGGCGGCGATCTCGAATCGCCGCGGTCGCGCGAGATTGCCGGGGTGTCGGTCCGGCCGATGGAAGGGATCGAGCGCATCGAGCCCCTCCTCGTCGAAGAATCGCTCGAGTTCATCGAGGATCCGGGAGAGGGGTCGATCGGGGCCCATGAAGCGCGTCGCGGCCAGGTACATCGAGGCGGCGATCGCCCGGGTCTGACTCGGATCGAAGAGCTGTTCGACGCCGCGCAGATCGATCGGGGTCGTCCCGTAGACGATCTCCTCGAGATCACGACTCGAGAACTTGACGTCGCGTCGGCCCCGTCGCGCGTCGAAGCTCCCGGGATCGGGCCTGCGGTCGAGGAAGGGTGCGAGCGCGGGTCGACGATCGTGTTCGGAAACGATCGGATACCGGCCGGCAATTTCTCTCGCGCGTTCCGTGGCGTCGATGGCGCGGTAGGCCTTCATCTCGACGACGGCGTCCGCGACGTCGAAGAAATCCCCCGTGCCCCCCATGACGAGGATCGTCGACAGGCCGAATTCCTCGAAGAGTTCGCGGACGCGATCGCGGAAGGGCGTGATCGGTTCGTCCCGTGGATGGATCAGCGCCTTGATGCGGGTGTCGCGGACCATGAAATTCGTGGCGGAAGTGTCTTCGTCGAGCAGGAATCCCGTCGCGCCGGCTTCGATCGCCTCCGAGATGTTCGCGGCCTGACTGGTGCTGCCACTCGCGTCGGAGGTCGAAAAGCGTCGCGTATCGCGGCGCCTGGATTCACCCGGACGGAGGGGGAGGTGGTCGATGAACCCATGGATGTCGACCCCCGTGATCGCCCGACCGTCTTCTGCGCGGATCTTCACCAGTCCCGGATCGGAAACCACGGTCTCGCGACCGTCGCCGGGAATGTGGGCAACGACCGCGCGCTCGAGAGCCCGCAGCAGGGTCGACTTTCCGTGATAGCCGCCCCCCACGAGCAGGACCACGCCACGCGGAATCCCCATGCCCCGCCAGATCCGCCCGGGCGCGCCGGCGTCGGCGTGGGGCACCTCGAATTCGACGCGGAAGGCGTCCGGGCTTTCGAAAGGCCGCGTCCGATCGGCGGGAAGCGGACGTTCGCTGGCGCCGCTTTCGCGCGGCAGGATCGCGCCATCCCCGATGAAAGCGATGAGATCGCGCTCGCGGAGGGCGCGGCGCACGGTTTCCTGGTTCTCGATGCAGTCGATGAAACGTCGGAGATCCGCGCTCGTCTCCTCGTCGCGGTCGATCCAGGCTCGAGCGAGGATGCGCGGCAGGAAATCGATCAATAGAGCCTGCGCCTTCTGGCCGAGGATGCGGCGTCCCGCGGCCGGCAGGCCGATCTCGACCCGGGCCTCGACGAAGGTCTCGCCGAAGACGACGGCCGTTCGCTCGAGGACCTCGGGCCCGCCCGCATCGACCAGGATGAGCCCCCCCTTTCCGGTTCCGCTTCGGGGTGGCCGATCGGCTTCGACGGCGTTCCGGAACGCACGCGCCAGCCAGGACGCGGCCGCGATGCGGCGGATCCGATTCGCCAGGGCATCCCCCGGAAGGTCGACGATGCCGAGATCGACGCGAACGCGCATCTTCGAGGGCGAGGCGAAGGGATCCGATTGCACTCGATCGACATGAAGATCGAAATCGGTGAAGGACCAGGCGCCCTCGATGTCGCGATAGGCCTTGTATCCGCGGCCATCGATCCGGTCGAGAGTGGCTGCCAGGTCTCCCGCTCCACGCATGTCGGCACTCCCTTCCGGCATCGATCGTCACCGTCCGACGCTGCGCCGGGAAGTTATCCCATGTCGACGCGGCGAGTGAGGCTGCGCTCCCAGGTGGGAAGCCGGGGCCTCCTGGTTCCGAAGAGGCACGCCCCTCACCCGGTCGGAGATGATGAGATAGCCTCTGGAACGCGATCGGGAGGTTCATCATGTCCGAGGAAGCGGAAACGATCGATCTACGGCGTCGGCATCTGCTCGTGGGGCTCGCGGCGGGGGCGGGGGCTTCCCTGGCGGGTTGCGCCGGTCTCGAGTCTTCAGCACAGGCTGCCGCCACGGCGGCGCAGGGCGCATCGGGTGGTGGGGATGCCGCGCGGATTCCGTCGGGCTTCCGACGGCTGGCCGGACAGCTGGCCGATCCCCCGGCGGCCGTGTCGAAGGGCGAGGCCTGGATCGAGTTCTGCGAGTCGTTGAAGCCACTCGCGCGGCTGGTGACGGGACCGGAATCCTTCGGCGAGCGACAGAACCAGACCGAAGGGCTTCGCTGCCTCGCGCGACTCGTGGCCCTCGGCTTCGATCGCTTCCTGGAGAATGGGGATCCGCGTCATCCCGCGTTCTACGATCTGCAGACGCCCACCCGGAAATACCTCGGTGACAACCCCGACCAGACCTATCGTGGCGTCACGATCGATGGGACGGGGGTCTTCCGGGTCCGAGGCAGCACGGCCGGCGCGGCGGGCGTGGAGATCGGCCTCTATGCAGGCGGTTTCCGGAGTGATTCGGGGGAACCGGGCGGCGGTCGCCGTCTCGTGGATTCTCTCGATGAGCGGAATCTTTCCGTCGATCCGGATGGCAACTTCGAGCTCGTCGTCGCGCCCGAGGGCGTGTCGACGGAACAGGCAGCGAATCGTCTCGTCAGCGACGTCGACACGAATACGCTGCTGATCCGGACCTATTTCTGGGATCGGGATCGGCGGCTCGCGCATTCGTTCCCCGGGATCGAACGGCTCGACGTGGCGGACCCCCGCCCGCCCCTCGATCCGACGAGTCTGATCCGGGGCCTGCTCGCCACGACGGCGTTCGTAGAGGGCAGCATGGAGTGGTGGCGTCGATTCGACCTGGGGCGGGACAGGCTGAACGAACTCTTCGTGATGCCCGATGACGGCTCCGTCCAGACCCCGAGCCGGGTGCGCTACATGAACGGCATGATCCGACTCGATCCCGACGAGGCCTTCGTCGTCGAGTTCATGCCGATGGCGGAGCCCGACTACTGGAGCTGGGTCCTGCAGAACGTCTGGGGCGAAACCCCGGACTGGCGGGACCGCCCCGTCGTGAAGAACAATCGCGAACTCGTGCGAGAAGACGACGGTCGGATCAGGATCGTCGTTGCCGAAGCGGATCCCGGGATCGCGAACTGGCTGGACATGGCCGGCCATCGCCAGGCGCTGCTGAGTCTGCGCTGGCGTGGCGAATCGGCGCTCCCGTCGGTGGCGACGGCCGTGGTGAAGACCGCTTCACTCGGGGCATGAACCCGGATCGCGTTCCGCAGGCTCCCGAGCGGCCGCGTTCGAAGTCCCGAAAGCGAATGCGAGCTGGGCGCCGCCGGGGCGCCGGAAGGCATCGGTCGAGAGTCCTGGCGGCGATCCTTCGAGCCCATGGCGGCGTGCGGAGAGCCGGAACAGATCGGCGATCTGCTCGGCGAAGCGTCCCTCCCCCCGCATGCGCGAACCGAAACGGGGATCGTCGAGGCGCCCCCCGCGCAGGGCTTCGAGTCGGTGGAGGACCTTCTTCCTGCGTAGCGGGCGATGGGTCGCGAGCCAATCGTCGAAGAGCGAAGGCAATCCATGGGGTAGTCGAAGGACGGTCTGGCTCGCCCATCTCGCGCCGGCCGAACGGGCCGCTTCGAGGATGCGGGGCGTTTCGGAGTCGGTCAGGCCCGGGATGACGGGAGCCACCATCACCCCGGTCGGGATCCCGGCGGAGGAGAGCCTTTCGAGGGCGCGCAACCGTTCGGCGGACGAGGAGGCACGGGGTTCGAGCGCGCGCTGGAGATCGGAATCGAGGGTCGTGATGCTGAGGGCGACCGAGACGGCCCGGAATTCCGCCAGCTCCCGAAGAAGATCGACGTCTCGTGCGACGAGGGCGTTCTTCGTGACGAGACGGATGGGATTCCGGAAGTCGGCGAAGACGCGGATGCATCGCCGCGTGATCTCGAGCCGGCGTTCGATCGGCTGATAGGCATCGGTGACCCCGGAGAGCATGACGGTCCGCGGAATCCAGCGCGGCGAGGACAGCTCCCGCCGGAGAAGGCGCGGTGCCTCGTCCTTCACGAGGATCTTCGTTTCGAAATCCAGGCCGGCCGAGTAGCCGAGCAGCTCGTGGGTCGGCCTCGCATAACAGTAGACGCATCCGTGTTCGCATCCACGGTACGGATTCAGGCTCGCCTCGAAGGGAAGATCGGGACTGTCGTTCCGGCTGAGCACGCGGCGCGACCGATCGGGAAGGGTCCGCGTACGGGGTGGGTCCCGCGAGGCGTCCCGGGTCTCGGAGGCCAGCAGGGGACCCGCCGTTTCGAGGGCAGCGAGGTCCGGCTCGATGCGGGTCCGTTCGAAGCGTCCCGTCGGATTGGTCCGGGCACCCCGACCCTTTCGGGCCGGGGAGAGCGCCTCGGGTTCGATCTCGCGCAGCCGATCCGCCGGAAAAGAAGCAGGCATGAGACGAAAGTAGAGCGAAAAGGCGACTTCTTCAAACCGGTCGGACGGATTCCCGGACGCCTCTCAGGTGCCGGCGAGATAGGCCTCGAGTTCGGGCCCGACGTCCCTCTCGAGGCGAGCGGCGATCGACAGTTCCTCGCTGATCTGGCGGAGGGCGCGGGTGCCGGCGGCGAGGGGGTGGACCCCGAAGAAGCTGCGGATGTCGCTGCGTGAGGATGGTGGCAGGGCCGCGGATGTCGCACTGGCCAGCCGGGCGAGCAGGATCGGGGGCAACTGCTTCTCGAGACGAGGCCAGACCTTCTGGAGCCGGTGCCAGGTGGCTCTGGCCGTCGCGGGCCGTGCCAACAGGCAGGCGAGCAGGGCGGCACGATCCGGTGCCGGCGCGAGGGATGCATCGAGGGCGGCGGCAAGGGTGGAACGGAGTTCCCCGGGTCCGTCGAACTCGGCGAGCGCCAGCAGCATTCGCCGGCGGGTCTGGGGTGTCGTGGCCCGACGGGTCGCCTCGAGCAGGGCTGGATGGAGGGCGCTGTCCGCGGCCCCCGCCCCGATGCGGACGATCTCGTCGGCGAGTTCCGTGGGCAGGGGCTCGCCGGATTCGAGATGGGCGGACAGCCGCGCGAGACAGACCTTCCGGACCGGTCCGGCACGAGCGAAACCTCCCAGGATCGAAAAGATCCGGGCGCGGCGCATGCGGCGTCGAGCATCTTCCTCGGGCCGCGGATCGAACCCCAATTCGTCGATCTGGCCGCCGAAATAGACGGCGACCCAGGCGCGCAGACGTTCTTCGACGAGTCGGCCGCGGCGGGTGGCCAGCCGCCGATCGATCTCTTCGAGCACGTTCTCGATCGCGAACAACACGTCGGGATCGTCGTCCGTGCCGAGAGCCGCGATCAGATCGAGCAGGCTCGCGACCGGAACGCGCAGGGCACGAACGAGCGCCCACTGGTGGCCCACGAATCCGATGCGTTCGAGCGGGGACAGGCTCCGGATGTTCGCGAGCAGATCCTCGAATACCGATTTCTCGTGCTCGACCCGGAAGAAGCCCGTCTCCCCCGCATTGCCGTAGATCCAGGTGAGCTCGGCGCCTCGTCCGGGTGTTTCCTCGCGGAGCTTCGTCAGCAGGTGTCTGACGGCCCGGGCCTCGTCCCCCTGTCCAAGCCCGACGCGACCGACCCAGGGAATCGTCCAGCGTTCCCGGGTCCGGCCCGCTCTTCGGCCACCGGCCCGGGTGCGGGGAGGAAGAGACAGGAATCGTTCCTGGCGCAGCTCGATCGTGCCGAGTCCGTTCTTCTCGCGGAGTCGCAGCGAGACGAGGGGATAGCCGGTCTGGAGGGTCCACGGGCCGATGATCGATTCGATGGGCAGGTCCGACGCTTCCGAGAGGGCGGCCCAGAGATCCGAAGCGGTCGCGATCCCTTCGCGATGACGCCGGATGTAGAGACGCACGCCCTCTCGAAAGACCTCGTGGCCGAGATAGGCCTCGAGCATCCGGAGGACCGAAGCGCCCTTCGTGTAGGTGATCGCATCGAAGTTCTCGTGGGCCTCGCGGGCGTTCCGGATCCGAGGCGCGATCGGATGACTGGCGGCGAGCGAATCGGCCGCGAGGGCGCTTTCCCGACGATGGGCGAAATCGAGCCAGATGCGCCAATCGGGTTGCCACGAGTCGATGATCTCGTAGGCCATCCACGTCGCGAAGGATTCGTTCAGCCAGAGATCGTTCCACCAGGCCATCGTGACGAGATTGCCGAACCACATGTGGGACAGTTCATGGGCGATCACCTCGCTCGTGCGCTTCCGATCGGGGGTCGTCGCTTCGGCGGGATCGAGCAGGAGGATCGAATCGCGAAAGAAGACCGCGCCCGCGTTCTCCATCGCACCGAAGGCGAAATCGGGCAGGGCCAGCAGGTCGAGTTTCGGGTAGGGATGCTCGATGTCGAACCATTCTTCGAGGCGGGCGAGGCTCTCGGCGGCGACCTCGCGCGCGAAGGTGGCCAGGGCCTGGCGACCGGGCAGGGTATGGACGCGAATCTCCGTCGAGCCGCTCATCAGGGCGGGAGAGGCTTCGAAAGGACCGACCGCGAGCGCGATCAGATAGGCGGAGATCGGGGGCGTCGTGGCGAAATGGACGGTCTTCCGTCGCGCGCGGGCGGCTCCGCCCTTCGCCGGAGTCGCTGCTCCTGCGCGGCGCGCCTGCCGAGCCGGTGCCGGTGGATCGGGCAGGCGTTCCTCGAATTCGATCGGCGCGTTCGAGAGCGCGACCTGGTCTTCGGGAATCGTCGCGCGAATGCGAAAGCGGGCCTTGATTCCCGGTTCGTCGAAACAGGGAAAGAAGCGCCGCGCGTCCGTCGGGCAGAGCTGGGTCGCGAGCCATGGCTCGTCTCCGTCGACCGAGCGGTAGAGGCCCCGAAGATCGTTTCGGACACGGCCCCGGAACTTCAATTCGAGGCGCGTTACGCCGGCGGGAACGAAGCGGTCGAAATGGACGACGACGATTTCGGAATCGGGATGGGTTTCGATCCGTCCGACGAG
The DNA here is from genome assembly GCA_011051925.1 of Deltaproteobacteria bacterium. Taxonomy (GTDB): domain Bacteria; phylum Myxococcota_A; class UBA9160; order UBA9160; family UBA4427; genus UBA4427. Next base: position 7,096 of record DRKE01000417.1, on the reverse strand, counting down.
GTCGTGTCCGCTCGAAGATCGCAAGCGCGCCCGGGAGATCCGGAGATCCGCGGCGTGGAGCACGATCTGTCGGGCCCGGCGATCGAGCTGCAGGGCATAACGAGCCTCTCCGCGAAACGTCCGTTCTCCCGGATCGAGTTCGAAATGAAGATCGATCGTCGTCGGGCGCAGGGTCGAAGGGAGTCGCGTTCGCATCCGAGCACGGGCTTTTCCGCCGGCTCGCTTCGATGTCGAGTCGGCCGGGCGTCGCTTCCTGCTCGTCGGGTTCGTCCGGGATCGGGTCAAGGTCGGCATGCCTCGGCAGGTCGTCTCCCCGAAGCATGCCATAGACGGGGACCGATCATCGAGGCACCGTGCGGGCGAGATCGAGGAGGGCACGGATGCGAGCGAGGCGTTCGCGCGCCCGTCCCCGGATTCCCGGCTCCGGACCTCTTGCGACGAGCCCCCAGGCGTCGAGTCCTCGTCGCCGAGCGAGATAGAGCGCACGCGGCATGTGGAAGGCCTGGGTGACGAGCAGGATCGGCCGGTTGGCGTCGTGGGACGCCACGAAGTCGATGGAGTCGATCGTCCGCTCCGATCCAGCGTCGATGTCGATCGCGGATCGGGGAACCCTGGCCGAGACGAGCAGCTCGGCCAGGGCCTCGGCTTCGTCGATGCCGTCGCCGCCGACCCGGCCGGTGCAGAGGATCCGGGTCCTCGGATCGTGGTGGTAGGCCGCGGCAGCGGCCGCCGCGCGTTCGGTGAAGTAGCGATTCGGATGGCCCGTTCGAAGTCGGGGCGTGCAACCCAGTACGACGATCCTCGTGTTCTCGGGGATCTCTCCGAGAGATGCCAGGGTTCTCGACCCCGCGATCCGGTCGATCCGTCGCGCCGCGAGGTGGCTCGCGAGGAGGAGCAGCAGGATGAGGCCGCCGATCACGAGGGGTTCCATCAGGCGGGTCTCCTTCCCGAACCTTCGCGGCGTGTTCGGCGCGGGCCGGGCGCAGCGTTCCGACTGCCCGGAGGGTATGCTCCCGGAGGCCTCCATGCTCGCCGCATGCCCGGGCCATGGGAAGACAAGATCCGGACGGGGCCAGTCCGGAAGAAGCCAACCCGGAAGAGCCGAAAGAAAAGAAAGGAGTCCCGTCTCATGGCATCGATCTTCACGAAGATCATCGCAGGCGAATTGCCGGGGCATTTCGTGTGGAAGGACGACGTCTGTGTCGCGTTCTTGACGATCGCGCCGCTCAAGCCGGGACACACGCTGGTCGTTCCGCGTGCGGAAGTCGATTCGTGGACGGACCTGGAACCCGATGTCATGCAGCATCTCACGGGGGTCGCCCAGTCGATCGGACGCGCCCTCGATCGCGCCTATCGTCCCGAAAAGGTCGGACTCGTGATCCTGGGCCTCGAGGTCCGGCACGTCCATCTGCATGTGTCGTGTATCTGGAAGCCGACGGATCTCGATTTCGGGAACGCCGATCCGAATGTACCGCCCGAGAGCATCGCGAAGGAAGCCGAGGTCGTGCGCACGGCGTTGCGGGAACTCGGCTACGAAAGCGTGGTCGACGGCTGAGCGCGTCGGGGCTGACGCCGGTTCGCTTTGGAGCACACCCGGGCACGGGGCCGGCCGTCGCCGGCTATTCGCGGAGGTGGATCGTCAGCTCGCCATCCCGGACGCGGACATCCTCGATGCCTTGCGCCAGGGTCTTCCAGAAGCCCTCGCCGCCACCGAATTCCCGGACGAGATCGACGTTCTTCAGGTTGCCGAGCCAGGCATTTGGAATCGGTACGCCCATCAGGCTCACGCCACGCAGGATCACGACGGGGCGTCCCTCGGAGTACGAGAGTCCGAGTCCGGCGGCGATCCGCAGGGTCCGACCCCCGAGAATCGGGAAATCGGGATCGAGTGGAACGAGCAGGCGGGCACTGGCCAGATCGTCCGAAAGATCGATCGCCAACCGCTCGGCCAGATCGGGATCACGAGCCAGCAGCGCGTTGAGCTCCCGTTCGGTCAGTCCGACCTCGCGCGTCGCTCCACTCTCGGCGTAGGGCTCCGGGCGGAGCCACTCGGATGGCGTCTCGTCGCGCGCCGGGGCCGGGCGCCGTGCGCTGACAGCGGGGGGTGGCGTCGGATGGGACGCCGCGCCGGAAGCGGACGGGTCGATTCCCAGGGCGCGGAGTTTCGAATCGAGACGGACCTGCTCGCTTTCCGAAAGCATGACCGGCTCGAATGCCGTTGGCCAGAGATAGGTCCGTGCGATCCACCAGGTCAGCCCCGCGGTCAGGGCGATCGTGAGTGCGACGATGCCGAGGACCTGGAGCCCGCTGAAGCCGGCTACGCGACGCGAGCGAGCGATGGAGGCGGGCTCGGCCGCCGGGGCGTCGGTCGGAGCGGAATTGGCCTTCGGCATGCCCCGAAGGTTAGCGGTCCCTTTCCGATTCTTCCCGAAGTCCCGTCGGGAGGTGTTTTGCGGGACGTTGAGGAGGCATCTGGGAGCGACCTTCGGAAGGCTCGCGCGTCAGCGGGGGTGCGGGATCGGGGCGGGGCACCCGATGCCCGATCACCCGGTACGACCGCAGTCGTCTTCGTGTCCGGCCACGCTGAAGACTTCCTCGGGCACGGTCGTTGGCCACGCGTCGAGGCGGCGTCTCGCCGCTCGGAACCGGCCGGAGACCCGTGCCGCTCCCGTGGAGCCGGACGCCCGCCTTCATCCGTTCGGTTTGCCTGCTCGGGTCATCGTGATAGATTGACGCCCGTGGTCACGAGACGACCCGACCTCCGACGCCGGAAGCGACGCGGGAAGCCACGCCGGAAGCGGCGGCTGGAGCAGGCCATAGGGCTCTTTTCCGCGGCGCTCGAGCGCGGCCGGGTCGCCTTTGAAACCGGAAAGCCCGAGATGCTTCTTCATCATCATCGTTGAGCCGACATTCGCGCCGGGGTTCCCGGCGCATGCCTGACGCCGCTTTCCTAGTGGACCCGTTCACCTCGGCCACGTGAAGTGGCGTGACCGAGGATTGCCTTGTACGACACTTCTGCCGGACGCCCTCATCCCTCCGTCTCCCTCGACACCGTCCCTCCACGCGACGTCGAGCGCCCCGGGTTCCTCGTCGATCTGAGAAGGTGCATCGGCTGTCATGCCTGCAGCGTGGCCTGCAAGACGGCCCATGCGATCCCGCTGGGCGAGTTTCCGCTTCGGGTGAGATGGCTCCCCCGACCCGACGAGAAGACCTTTGCCTTCGTGCCGGTCTTTTCCGAATCGCGCTGTACGAACGATGCGGAGAGTCTTTCGGCCGGGCTGGAGCCCGCCTGTGTGCGAGCGTGCCCGACGGCGGCACTGGTCTTCGGGGATCTGGCCGATCCCGAGGATGCCATCCATGGGGCGATCGCCGAGCTCGAGGCGACGCGGCTCGAGGCGCCCGACGCCGATGACCTGAAAAGAGACGTCCACTATGTCGAGCTCGAGGATTTCGTTTCCGGGAAGATCCATCGTGGCGCGCAGCTCGATCCCCGCGACGAAGATCCGATCTACGAGCAGGAGGGACGATGAGCTGGACGCGCCGCGACTTCCTGAAATTCTCCGCTGCACTCTCGACGGGCGCTCTTGCAGGACCGCTTCTGGCCTGTTCGCCTTCGACGGTGTCGCGAGGCTCCATCCCGGAATCGTTGGCCGCTCTCCGCGAACGGCGACTCGACTATCGGAAGGCCCGGGCCGTCCCCACGATCTGCTTCGGCTGTACGACCCATTGTGGCGTGATCGGATGGGTCCAGGACGATCGGGTCCGGCTCGTCGAGGGGAATCCGCTCGACCCCAATAGCCAGGGCACGATCTGTTCGAAGGCGAACGGCATGATCTCGTATACCGACTACCCGGAACGCATCCTGTACCCGATGCGACGGGTCGGGCCGCGAGGCGGCGGGCGTTGGAAACGGATCTCCTGGGACCAGGCACTCGACGAGATCGCCGACCGGATGCGCCCGCTGCGCGAGGCCGGTACGCCCGAGCGCTTCGTCTTCCACTACGGGCGGGACAAGACGAAGGGATTCAGCAAGCGATTCACGGACGCCTTCGGTACGCCGAATCGCCTGAATCGTCGATCCATCTGCAGCTCGAATCGACGCGCGCCGCTGATGAGTTTCTACGGCCGGGAATTCGAATGGGAGAGCCAGGATCTCGAGCGCACGAAGTATGTCCTGAACTTCGGCGGCAATCCCATGGAGGCCTATCAGGGTGGCCTCTTCATGCGAAAGCGGCTGATCGACGCGAAGGTCGACAGAGGAGCGAGGATCGTCACATTCGAAGTCCGACCTTCGGCAACCGCCTCCGTTTCGACCGAGTATCACGCGGTCGCGCCAGCCTCGGATGGTGCGATCGCCCTGGCCATGGCGCGGACGATCGTCGACGAGGGCCTTGCCGACCGAGCCTTCTGGGAGCGTTGGGCCAATTGGGACTTCGACGAGATGCGCGCGCATCTCGAGCCCTTCACATCGGCGTTCGCGGAAGCCGAGAGCGGTGTTGCAGCGACGGACATCGAGCGGATCGCGCGCGAGTTCGCCCGTTCGGCGCCGGCCTGTTGCACGATGTCCAACCGGGGATCGGCGAAGCACTACAACGGCGTACAGGCCGATCGAGCGATCCGGATGCTCGACGTCCTGGTCGGAAACGTGGGTCGGCCGGGTGGGTTCTGCCTTTCGTCGCTCCGCATGTGGAAGAACCGCTACGGCCAGGAGGGTCTCCCGGTCATCGACCAGCCGGCTCCCCGACCTCATGCTCCGAAGCCCTGGAAGCCCGGTACCCGCGAATTCGAGACATTGCCCCGCGACGTCCAGGAACGCGTACGTGCCTTTCCTGAAGAATGGCAGGAGCGCTATTTCGGCGAGCTCGCCACGCCGAGCGAATATCCCCTTTCGTGGCATTGGTACGCGATGCGGGTCGGCCAGCTGGTCCATCCCTACATCCAGCAGCGTCGCCAGGAAGTGGATGTCTACATGTCGTATACGCTCGGTGCCGCATACGGATTTCCCGAGGCGCGGCTCGCGCGGGAAGTCCTGACCGACGAAGCACTGATTCCCTTCCACGTCGCGATCGATGTCAGCTATGGGGAGCAGGCCGCGCTCGCCGACATCATCCTGCCCGACGCGACCAGCCTCGAACGTTGGGATGCCCATTCGACGAACAGCTATGGACTGCGTCCGTATACCGGCATCAGACAGCCGCTCGTCGAACCGCTCGGCGAGGCGCGGCCCGCGCAGATCATCTGGCGTGATCTCGCGCGTCGGATCGGTGGCGGCATGGAACGCTATTTCGACTTCGACGACCTCGAAGACTACTATCGGGCGTGGTATGCCGAGCTTCCCATCGACTGGGAGACCTTCAAGGCTCGCGGCATCTGGATGGACGAAGACAGGCCGCTCGACTACGAACTCCATGAGCGGGAGGTGCCCGCCGCAGAGGTCGCACGAGCGGAAATCGACCCCGAATCCCAGACGCTCTTCGTCCAGAAGGACGGCAAGCGCCACACGATCGGCATCGTCCGGGACGGACGACCCGTCCGGGGGTTCCCGACGCCGAGTCGCAAGATCGAAGTCCGTGACGAGACCTTCCCCCTCGCCGCGCGGCTGACCGGCCTTCCCGCGAGCGACATCAATGCGAGCGCCGTTCCGACCTACGCCCGGGTTCCCGAACACGTCGATCTCTCGGACGACGAGTACGTCCTCACGACGTTCAAATGGAACGTTCATACCCAGGGTCGCTCCGCCTACTGGAAGCACGCGGCCGAGATCGTCCACACGAACCCCGTGATGATGGCCCCTGTGACCGCCGAGCGGCTCGGCGTGGCGACGGGCGACGAAGTCGAGCTCACGACCTACCGCCCGAAGGGCGCGAGCGATCGAAGCGGGGAGAGGGATCCGGTCGGCCGTCTTCGCAACCGCGTTCGCGTGGTGCCGGGAATGCACCCGCGCGTCGTCGCGTGCGCGCATCATTCCGGCCATTGGGAACACGGCGTGGTCGCGCGCGGCGGCGAGCCGACCATCGCTTCGGCGCGCGTAGGAATGAATGCGGACACCTCCGAGCTCGACGCTCTTGCCCGGGAGATCTGGTGGTCGAAGGATCGGGGCGGCGTCGGCCACGGCGTCGCGATCAACGACGTCTACCCGATCAACCCCGCCCCCCTGGTCGGCGGGCAGAACTGGTTCGACAACGTGTGTCGGATCCGCCGGGTCTCCGGGCAGAAAGACCCGCGGACCCGTGCCTGAGATCCGTACGATCCTCTCGGCGAAGGAGCGCGCACCGATCGACCGGCTGATCGCGTCGCTGCTCGTTCGGGAAGTCGACCGGGCCACCTGGATCCGACTTCGGGAGGATCCGATCCCCGGATTCTTCTCGATCGAGGATCCGGGTTTTCGCGACTGGATCGAGCGGGAGCCGACCGCCGATCGGATCGAGGCGCTGGCGGAGGAGTTCGCGCGCCTCTTCCTGTTGCCGGATGGCGTGCCGCCTTTCGCGTCCGCATGGATCGAAGGTGACCGCGAGCCGCTCGCCGAGGCCCTTTCGACCTTCATCGGGGAGACGATGGAGGCGCTCGGCGTCGAGCCGATCCGCGTCGAGCCCTGGGGCCGGTTGCCCCTCGATCATCTGGCGCTGCTGCTCGAGCTCGTCGCGAGGGCCGGCGAGCTCGAGGGAAGCGAAGAAGGCGCGTCGTCGATCCAGGCCCATCTGCATCGCGAACTGCTCGGCCCCTGGGTGGCCGCCTTCGGGCGAAGCCTCGAGGCGAGAGCGACCTCGCCGATCTACCGCGGGCTCGGATCGGTCCTCGTGGCGCTCCACGGAGAGTGCTGAGGCGATGGGTTCGGCAGACCGCTCTCTGCATCGCGCGCCGATCCATCGAGCCCATGGACGACGGCCCGTGCCTGACCGGTTGCACCCGGAATCCCCGGCCCCCGGGGCCGGCGTTCGGTGCAGGGCTTCCCTAGATCCCGAAATGATCCCGGATGGTCTTCTGGCTGAGGCGATCGCTCAGGAAGCGCTTGCCGAGTCCCACCAGGCGGGCTTCGCGGCCGACCGCATAGCGGAATCGGGGTTTCTTCGCCGTCAGTGCATGGGCCACGGCATCG